>NZ_BAAJYT010000511.1:0-1388 GCF_057541515.1 Acidovorax sp. KNOB132 | reverse complement strand
GCCGCGAAGGCCGCCAGCAGCAGCGCGCCGGCCTGCAGGCCCGGCCCGCCGTGCAGCGCCACCAGGCCGTTGAGCAGGCACAGCGTGCCGACCGCGCCCAGCACCAGCCCGCGCCAGTCCAGCGCGTTGCCGGACTGGCCGGCGACGGCGCCGCCGGGGCTGCTGACCGGCACGAACCGGTAGGCCAGCGCGATGGAGGCGATGCAGAACGGCACCACCATGAAGAAGATCGAGCGCCAGCCGAACCAGTCCACCAGCAGCCCGCCGATGCTCGGGCCGATGGCCGGGGCCAGGACCACGCCCATGCCGAAGATGCCGCTTGCGCGGCCCTGCTCGTGCGGCTGGAAGGCGTAGAGGATGATGACCGCCGGAATCGGCTGCACCACGCCCGCGGCCAGCCCTTCGAGCACCCGGGCGGCCAGCACCAGCCCGTAGTGGCTGGCCACGCCGCCGCCGATGCCGCCCACCAGCAGCAGCACCATGGCGCCTACGTAGGTCGCGCGGTAGCCGAAGCGGGCCAGCAGCCAGGGGGTGGTGAGCATGGCGACCGTGGTGGCCACCATGAAACCCGACGACACCCACTGCGCGCGTTCCTGGCCGAGCGTGAAGTAGTGGCTCATGTCGGGAATGGCCACGTTCACGATGGTCGACGACATGATGGAGGCCATCGTGCCGACCATCACGGACAGCAGGAGCAGCCAGCGGTAGCGCTCGCCGTACCGTTCGCGCAGCAGGGCGGTGGAGCCGGGACCGGTCATCGGGCGGAAATCGGGCAGCGGCCGGCCGGATCAGGTCCGCTCGGACCAGAGCTTTCCGCCGGTGGCCCAGTTCTCGCGCTTGACGTCGGTGATGAGGATGTCCACCGAGTCGGGCGAGCCGCCGAGGATTTCCACCGACACGCGGGTGATCTCTTCCACCAGCTTCTTCTTCTGTTCGATGGTGCGGCCTTCCATCATTTCGATGTGGTACGTCGGCATGTCGGTCCTTCAGGGAGTTCAAAAAAGGGAGCGGCCATCATATCGGCGCGCCGGTTGCCGCGCCCTGTGGCGCGGAGCCCGTTCCGGCCGCGCACCGGGGGCACAGGCAGGCGGTGCCGCGCTGGCCGGGAGCCAGTTGCGCCAGGGCCTGCGCGGACACGGCGGCCGCCATGCACCAGCAATCCGCGGCGGGGGCGCCGGCTTCGATGGCGCACTGGTTGCGGCCGCCGCACAGGGGGCAGCGGGAGGGGTCCAGCGGGGCGGGGGAGGGCGGTGCGGCGGTCATGGCGTCGGGGCAAGGCGCCAGTGTAGACCGCGCCAGCGCGGCGGGGTGCCGCACAGGGGAATGGGCAAAAATGCCTTCCGGCGCATATTCTTCTAGGGCATTGTGCTATTAATTAAATAGCAATC
>NZ_BAAJYT010000510.1:0-1402 GCF_057541515.1 Acidovorax sp. KNOB132 | reverse complement strand
GGTCGTGGCCGGCGCCATGGCGACCTGCGACGTGCCCTTGGCCGGCGCGGCGGCCAGCGTGGGCTTGTAGCCCGGGCCGGCGTTGGCCGCGATGATGCGGGCCACGTCGGCGCCGGCGCCCTTGTCCAGGTCGTCGTACACCGCGGTCTGCGCCACGGCCTGGGTGCGCGGCGCGTCGGCCAGCAGGTGGCCGCTGCGGTCCTGCGTGTCCACCTTCACGTCCATGGACAGCCCCACGCGCAGCGGGTGGGTGCGCAATTGCTCGGCATCGATCGCGATGCGCACCGGCACGCGCTGCACCACCTTGATCCAGTTGCCGGTGGCGTTCTGCGCGGGCAGCAGCGCGAAGGCCGAGCCCGTGCCCACGCCCATGCCGGCGATGGTGCCGGTGTATTCCACCTTCTTGCCGTACAGGTCGGCCGTGAGCTTGGCGGGCTGGCCCAGGCGCAGGTTGCGCAGCTGGTTTTCCTTGAAGTTCGCATCCACCCACACCTGGTTGAGCGGCACCACGGTCATGAGCGGCGTGCCGGCGGCCACGCGCTGGCCCAGCTGCACGGTGCGGCGCGCCACGTAGCCGTCCACGGGGGCGGGCAGGTCGGTGCGGCGGGCGGCCAGGTAGGCCTCGCGCACCTTGCCGGCGGCGGCCAGCACGTTGGGGTTCTGGTCCACCGAGATGCCCTGGGTGAGCGACTGGTTGCTGGCGAGCTGCTCGCGCGCCGACACCACGCCGGCCTCGGCCGCGGCCAGCGCCGTGCGGGCCGCATCGAGCTGGCTCTGCGCGTGGTTCAACTCTTCCTTGGACACGGCGCCATTGCCCGACAGGGCCTGGCGGCGGCGCAGGTCGTCGGTGGCGCGGGCGATGTCGGAGCGGGCCTTGGCCACGTCCGCCTGGCGCAGGCTGATCTGCGCGTTGAGCGAGCCGTTGTTGGCATAGAGCGTGCGCGCCTGGCGCACCGCCTGGGCCAGGCCCGCCTCGGCCTGCTCCAGTGCCACGCTGGCATCTGCGGGGTCGAGCTTGACCAGCGCGGCGCCGGCCTTCACGAAGTCGGTGTCGTCGGCCAGGATGGACATCACGGTGCCGCCCGTCTGCGGCGTGATCTGGATGACATTGCCCTGCACGTAGGCGTTGTCGGTGTCTTCGTAGTGGCTGGCCACCAGCCAGTCGTAGACGCCCCAGGCGCCGCCCGCCACCACCACGAGGGCGGCAAGCGAGATCAGGGCCTTGCGGCGGCGGGCCTTGGCGGCGCCGGGGTCTGCGGGCGCGGTGGCGGGGGTTTGCGGTGCGTTCATGGAAAGGGCTCCTCGCGGTCGGGAAGGTGTTCGGTTCGGTAAAAAGGGGTGGCGGGCGGCTCAGTGCGCGGCGGTGGCGGCGGCAGGGGCCGCCGTGGCCACGGCACCCGCG
>NZ_BAAJYT010000509.1:0-1407 GCF_057541515.1 Acidovorax sp. KNOB132 | reverse complement strand
CAGCGTGGCCTGCAGGCGCTCGTGCGTGGAGCGCGGCACCGGCGCCTTGGCCGGGCCGCTGCCCGCGCCGTCGGCCGATCCGGTGGTCTTGTCAGCGGGGCGCAGGCGGGAGACGCTGCGCGTGATCCATTCCGCAGTGGCATTCATGGCGTGATCCTTGAAGGGGGGTTGCGGGCGATGTCGCGCAGCGCGGCGCGCTGGCGCACGAGGTGGGTGCGCATGGCCTCCTCGGCCACCTCGGGAGCGCGCAGCTTGATGGCATCGAACAGCTCCAGGTGCTCGGCCAGGCTCTGCTGCAGCCGCCCCGGGGCGCGCAATTGCTGCAGGCGGGCCAGCCGCAGGATCTTGCGCAGGTCGCCGATCACCTGGGCCAGCCAGCGGTTGTCGGCCAGCGTGATGAGCGCCTCGTGGATGGCATGGTTGGCCGCGTAGTACTCGCCGATGCGGCCGGCCGCAGCGTGTTCGCGCAGGCGCTCGTGCAGCACCTCCAGCGCGGCCAGGTCGGCCTCGCTGGCGCGCAGGGTGGCCTCGTGCGCCGCGCGGCCCTCCAGCAAGGCGATCACGGGGAAGATCTCGTCCAGGTCGCGCTCGGTCACCTCGGCCACGAAGCAGCCCCGGCGCGGCTCGTGGCGCAGCAGGCCCTCGGCCACCAGCACCTTGAGCGCCTCGCGCAGCGGCGTGCGCGAGATGGCCAGCCGGTCGCACAGCGCGATCTCGTCCACGAACCCGCCCGGGGGCAGTTGCCCGGCAAAGATCAGCTCGCGGATGCGCTCGGCCGCCTCGGAATGCAAGGACAGGGGGAGTGCGCGCGCGGTGGCGGGAAGGGAGGACATGAAAAAGAGCGGCGGTGGGCGGCGGTGAGTGGCTCGATCGACCTCGCAAGCGGTGGCAACGAAACGCAACCTGCCGGCATCGCGCGGCAATGTGCGTAATTTCACATAATTATGGCGATGGAGCCGCCACTTTCCCATCAGGGATTCCCTGGGCCGCGAAAACCCCCATGCGGTGGCGCCTGCGCGGCCGATTGGCTCCGCAGACAGTGGCCGGATCTGTGCGATGGTTGTCATTGCAGCCACCGCCGCGCCGCGCGACACTGCGGCGCATGACCCCACCCCGCCCCCGCCGCATCGCCTGCCTGCTGTACCCCGGCTTCATGAGCCTGGATGTGGTCGGCCCGCTGCAGGTCTTCGCCTCCGCCAATGTCGAGATGGAGCGCCAGGGCCGCGCGCCGGCCTACGCCCTGCAACTGGTGGCGGAGGTGGCGGGCCCCGTGGCGTGCTCCGCCGGCTTCGCCGTGGTGGCCGACACGGCCCGCCGCGACGTGGCGCTCGCCGGCCTGGACACCCTGCTCGTGCCCGGCGGCATGGGCGTGGACGCCCAGCTGGACGACACCGCCCTGCACGACTG
>NZ_BAAJYT010000508.1:0-1424 GCF_057541515.1 Acidovorax sp. KNOB132 | reverse complement strand
CACGAACTCGTCGCCGCCCAGGCGGCTCACGGTGTCGTGCGTGCGCACGGCCTGCAGCAGCCGCGCCGCCACCGAGCGCAGCAGTCCGTCGCCGATGTGATGGCCCAGCGTGTCGTTGATGGACTTGAAGCGGTCCAGGTCGATGAACAGCACCGCCACGCGCTCGCCCGTGATGGCGGCATGCGCGATGGCCGCCTGCAGCCGCTGCACGCACAGCGAACGGTTGGGCAGCTCGGTGAGCACGTCGTGGTGGGCCAGGAACTGGATGCGCTCCTCGTTGCGCTTGCGGTCGGTGATGTCGATGGCGATGCCGATGTGGTTGGCCACGGCACCGCCCTTGCCGCCCTCGCGCACCGCCGACACCATCAGCCAGGCCGGGTAGGTCTCGCCCGAGCGGCGCCGGAACCGCACCTCGCCCTGCCAGGACTCCTTGTCCAGCAGCGTGCGGGCGATGCGCGCGCCCAGCGGCGGCTCGCCCGGCTCCTCCAGCAGGAAGCCCAGGTTCTCGCCGATCACCTCGTAGAAGTCGTAGTGCGTGCTGCGGCAGAACGCCTTGTTCACGCTCAGGATCTTCTGGTCCGCCGCCATGATGATGATGCCCTCGGACGAGGCCTCGAACACCTTGGCCCACAGCTCCAGCCGCTGCTCCATCACCTTGAGCACGTTGATGGGCGTGAAGGCGGTCAGCATGGCATCGCGCCCCTGGAAGTGCAGGCGCCGGGCCGACAGCACGGCCCACAGCGGCTCGGCGCTGCCCTTCCAGCGCACCTCGAACTCGTCCACCACCCCCTGGTCGGCCAGGCGCTGGAAAAAGCGTGCGCGCACGCCCGGCTCCATGCCCGTGCGCCAGGGGTCCAGCGTGGTGCCGTTCAGCCACAGGCCGGCCGGGGCGTTGGCGTGCAGCACCTCGTGCTCGGGCACCGAGGTGACCACCATCGGAATGGGCAGCGCCTCCACCAGCTCGCGCTGGGCCTCGGCGGCGCGCGCGCTGGCGGCCAGCTCCTGCTGCAGCACGCGCTCGCGGTCGAGCTGCGCCAGCATGCCGTTGAAGGCCGTCACCAGCCGGCCGATCTCGTCGCGGCTGATCCAGTGCGCGCGCAGGGTGTGGTCGCCGCTGCGGCGCACCTCGTCGGCCACACGGGCCAGCTGCTGCAGGGGCTTGGCGATCTGCCGCGCCACCAGCGTGACCAGGCTCAGGATGCAGCCCAGCAGCAGCACGGCCGTGCCCAGATGCAGCCACATGCGCGCGAAGAGGTCGTCCACCCGGGCGTAGAGCAGGCGGTCCAGCTGCGCCGTGCCCTGCACCCACGCCGTCTGCAGCGCGCCCAGCAGCGCGCGCTGGCGCGCGGGCAGCTCGGCCGCGGCGGTGCGCCCCTCGCCCTGGGCGATGCCCTGCAGCAGCGCCTGCAGGTCGTTGCCGGCCT
>NZ_BAAJYT010000507.1:0-1433 GCF_057541515.1 Acidovorax sp. KNOB132 | reverse complement strand
CGTCGCCGCCTGGTACCACGCGGCCGAGCCCGAGGAGCGCCGCGACATGTGGCTGCTGCTGTGCGAGCAGTTCGCGCCCGACGCCACGCGCTTCAAGTCGGCGCGCCAGCGCTACGAGGCGGCGGCCGGCACGGCCGAGGAGGCCCATGCCGAGATCCACCTGCGCCGCGCGCTGGTGTCGCCGCGCACGCGGCTGCTGCAGCGCTTTGCGGTGTTTCCGAACGGCATGCGCTTTCTGCTGGACCTGCGGGCCGAGCTGCTGCCGCAGCTCAAGGGCGACAAGCGGCTGCTCGCGCTCGATGCCGAGCTGGAGCAGCTGTTTTCCACCTGGTTCGACGTGGCGTTCCTGGAGCTGAAGCGCCTGTCGTGGGATTCGCCCGCCTCGCTGATCGAAAAGCTCATCAAGTACGAGGCGGTGCACGACATCCGCAGCTGGGCGGACCTGAAGAACCGGCTGGACAGCGACCGGCGCTGCTACGGCTTCTTCCACCCGCGCCTGCCCAACGAGCCGCTGATCTTCGTGGAGGTGGCGCTGGTGGCCGACCTGTCCAGCAGCATCACGCCGCTGCTGGACGAGGGCGCGGCGCCGTCCGATCTGTCGAAGGCGACCACGGCGATCTTCTACTCGATCAGCAACACGCAGACGGGGCTGCGCGGGGTGAGCTTCGGCGATTCGCTCATCAAGCACGTGGTGGAGACGCTGAACGCGGAGTTTCCGCGCCTGCGCACCTTCGCCACGCTGTCGCCGATCCCGGGGTTCCGTTCGTGGCTGTCCAAGCACTGCGCCGCCGCGCTCGATGCGCTCGATGACAAGCGCCGTGCCGAGCTGGGCAAGGCCGTGGGGTTCGAGCCGCCGCAGGCCGCCCACGTGCTGGCCGCGGCCGACAAGGCGCTGGAGCTGCCCCCGAAATCGCCCGTGCGCCAGCTGCTGCTGCAGTGCGCCGCGCGCTACCTGGGGCGCGAACTGCACGAGGGCAAGCCGGTGGACCCGGTGGCGCGCTTTCACCTGGGTAACGGCGCGCGCGTGGAGCGCCTGAACTGGGCGGGCGACCCGTCGTCCAAGGGCCTCAAGCAATCGTTCGGCCTGATGGTCAACTATCTCTACGATCTCAAGCGGATCGACAAACACCGCGGCCTGCTGGCGCAGGGCCGCGTGCCGATGTCGGGAGACATCGAGAGCCTGTGCCGGGACTGAGGCGGTGTGAGCGGGGCAGAAAGAAAAAAAGGCCGGTGCGCGACATGAAAGCGCCCGAGCCTTTCGCCCCGCGGGTCAGATGGCACCGGCGCCATGAGCGCGCCTTCCTTGCATGCATGACAAAGACCCACAACGACAGGAGACAGACACCATGAACCATTCCCCTTTGCAGCGCCGCGGCGTGCTGCGTGGCGCGGCTGCGGCCGGCCTGGCGCTGGCCACCGGCCGGGTGTTGGCG
>NZ_BAAJYT010000506.1:0-1434 GCF_057541515.1 Acidovorax sp. KNOB132 | reverse complement strand
CAGGCGCGGTGCGGGACGAAGGGCGGCAGAGGGGGGCGAGGCGGCATGGAAGTGGGAATGGCAAAGGGCCGGATGGCAGGGCGCGTGGGACACGCCGGCGCGAATTTTAGTCTGCCGCGGCGACCCGTCCGGCCACGGCGCCACGGGCCACCCGCGGCCACGCCATCCGCCGGCCCTGCGGGGGCATTGGCGGGCCAGGCGGGCGGGGCCTTTAAAATCCGCCGCTCCAGCCCGCCGCGCGGGCCCACCAGCACTCACGAACCCTTCCATGAGCTCCTCCGACTCCTCCACCCCCATCTCCTACAAAGACGCTGGCGTCGACATCGATGCCGGCGACGCGCTGGTCGAGCGCATCAAGCCGCTCGCCAAGAAGACCATGCGCGAGGGCGTGCTGGCCGGCATCGGCGGTTTCGGCGCCCTGTTCGAGGTGCCCAAGCGCTACCAGGAGCCGGTGCTGGTGAGCGGCACGGACGGCGTGGGCACCAAGCTCAAGCTGGCCTTCGAATGGAACATGCACGACACCGTGGGCATCGACCTGGTCGCCATGAGCGTGAACGACGTGCTGGTGCAGGGTGCCGAACCGCTGTTCTTCCTCGACTACTTCGCCTGCGGCAAGCTGGACGTGGACACGCCGCGGCCGTGGTGGGCGGCATCGCCCGGGGCTGCGAGCTTTCGGGCTGCGCCCTGATCGGCGGCGAGACGGCAGAAATGCCCGGCATGTACCCCGCCGGCGAGTACGACCTGGCCGGCTTTGCGGTCGGCGCGGTCGAAAAGTCCAAGATCCTCACCGGCAGGGCCGTGGCGGCCGGCGACGTGGTGCTGGGCCTGGCCTCGGCCGGCGTGCACTCCAACGGATTCAGCCTGGTGCGCAAGTGCATCGAGCGGGCCGGCGAGTCAGCCCCCGCCACGCTGGACGGCAAGCCGTTCAAGCAAGCGGTCATGGAACCCACGCGCCTGTATGTGAAGAACGTGCTGGCCGCGCTGGCCAAGCACCCTGCGCCGCAGGATGCGGCATCGGCCGGCGGCATCAAGGCCCTGGCCCACATCACGGGCGGCGGCCTGCTGGAGAACATTCCGCGCGTGCTGCCCGAGGGCCTGGCCGCGCACCTGAAAGCCGGAAGCTGGCCGCAGACCGAGCTGTTCGCCTGGCTGCAGAAGACGGCCGGCATCGACGACATCGAGATGAACCGCACCTTCAACAACGGCATCGGCATGGTGGTGGTGGTCTCGGCGTCCGAAGCCGAAGCCACGGCCGCCACGCTGCGCTCGCTGGGCGAGACGGTCTACACGATCGGCACCATCGCCGAACGCGGCGACGGCGCGCCCGTGGTGGTGGGCTGACCCCCTCAGCCGCACCCCGCCGCCCATGATGGAGCCGCTCGCACCGCACGACGTTCCGCCCTCTGCCGCCGGCCCCGTGCGGGCGGCCCCCAC
>NZ_BAAJYT010000505.1:0-1443 GCF_057541515.1 Acidovorax sp. KNOB132 | reverse complement strand
CACCGAGGGCCTGCAGTTCACCACGCAGGATGCATTGCGCTGGCCGGGCGGCAACCTCATGGTGCGGCACACCGGCGTGCAAAGCGGCCGCGAGCAGGGCGAACTGCGCGCCGACCGCCTCGACCTGGCCGCGCTGGCGCAGATCGCCAGCCGGCTGCCGCTGGATGCCGCCGTGCATTCCGCCCTGGCCGACTACACGCCGCGCGGGCTGGTGGAGGAGGTCAAGGCCACCTGGCGCGGCCCCTTGCAGCAGCTGCAGCAATACCAGGCGCGCGGCAAGGTGACCGGGCTGGCGGTGGCCGACCAGCCGCGCGCCGAGGGCGCGGCCTCGCACGTGCCCGGCCTGCGGGGCGCGAGCGTGGAGTTCGACGTGTCGCAGGCCGGCGGCAAGGCCACGCTGGCCCTGGTGGACGGCGCCCTGGTGCTGCCCCACGTGTTCGAGGAAGGCACGGTGCCGGTGGACCAGCTGTCGGCGAACGTGCGCTGGCAGATCGAGGGCGAGCGCATCGCGGTGCAGGCCAGCGACCTGCAGTTTTCCAACGCCGATGCGCAGGGCGAGGCCCGGCTGAACTGGCACACCGGCGATGCCGAGCGTGGCGGTGCCCGGCCGCGGTTTCCCGGCGTGCTGGACCTGTCCGGCAGCCTGAGCCGCGCGGACGGCACCCGCGTGCACCGCTACCTGCCGCTGTCCATCCCGCAGGAGACGCGCCACTACGTGCGCGACGCGGTCACCACGGGCACGGCCAGCAACGTGCAGTTCCGCGTCAAGGGCGACCTGCACGACATTCCCTTCAACACGCCCGGGCAGGGCGACTTCCACATCGCCGCGCGCGTGAAGGACGTGACCTATGCCTATGTGCCGCCGCGCCTGCAGCATGCCAACGAGGCGCCCTGGCCCGCCCTCACCGAACTCACCGGCGACCTGATCTTCGACCGCTCCACCATGGCCGTGAAGGGCGCCAGCGGCAGCTTCGCCGGCACGCCGAAGCTGCGCGTGAACAAGGTGGAGGCGCGCATTCCGGACCTGGCCCACACGGTGGTCGCGGTGAACGCCGATGCGCGGGGCCCGCTGGCGGACATGCTGTCGTTCGTCACCACCTCGCCGCTGGCGCGCCTGACCGGCAATGCGCTGGACAAGACCACCGCCAACGGCACGGCCGACCTGCAGCTGGCCCTGTCGCTGCCCGTCAGCCACATCGACCAGTCCAAGGTGCAGGGCAGCGTGACCCTGGCGGGCAACGACGTGCGCATCACACCGGAGGCCCCGCCCATCGGCCGCGCGCGCGGCACCGTGCAGTTCACCGACACCGGCTTCACCCTGGCGGGCGTGCAGGGCCGCGCGCTGGGGGGCGACCTGCGGCTGGAGGGCGGCATGCGGTCCCTGCCCGCGGGGGCGTTGCCGGTGGAGTCCGCCGTGCAGGTGCGCGGCCAGGGGCGTGGCCA
>NZ_BAAJYT010000504.1:0-1456 GCF_057541515.1 Acidovorax sp. KNOB132 | reverse complement strand
TCGCGGCGCGCCGCGGCCGCGCTGGCGCCGCCGGCCGACACCCACACGCCCGCGGACCGCTACGAAGAGCTTTTCATCGAAGTGCAACGCCAGCGCATCTTCGAAGACTCCAAGGCCTTCGTGGACTGCGCCCCGCGCCAGCCGCCCGAGACCATCCTCGCGGCCTACCGCGCGCAGTGCCAGGCGCCGGGCTTCGACCTGCATGCCTTCGTGCACCGGCATTTCAAGCCCCAGACCCGCGCCTGCGACGGCCCCACGGTCGAACCCGGGCTGACCATGGCGGCGCACATCGATGCGCTGTGGGACGAGCTCACCCGCCACCCGGCCCACCACCCCCCCGCGCGGCTCGCTGCTGGCACTGCCGCACGCCTACGTGGTGCCGGGCGGCCGGTTCGTGGAGATGTATTACTGGGATTCGTACTTCACCATGCTGGGCCTGGTGCGCAGCGGCCGGCGGCACCTGCTGCACACGATGACGGACAACTTCGCCTACCTCATCGACACCTACGGCCACGTGCCCAACGGCACCCGCACCTACTACCTGAGCCGCTCGCAGCCTCCGGTGTTCTCGTTGATGGCCGAGCTGTGCGAATCGTGCGCGGGGCACGGCGCCGCGCAGTACCTGCCGCAGATGCGGCGCGAATACGAGTTCTGGATGGAGGGTGCCGACACCCTGGCCCCGGGCAGCGCCCACCGCCGCGTGGTGGCGCTGCCGGACGGCGCCGTGCTCAACCGCTACTGGGACGACCGCGACACGCCGCGCGAGGAATCGTGGCGCGAGGATGTGGAGACCGCCGCCCAATGCCAGCGCCCCGCAAACGAGGTGTACCGCGACCTGCGCGCCGCCGCCGAGTCGGGCTGGGACTTCAGCGCGCGCTGGCTGGACGACGGCGCCTGCGGCACCTGCCGCACGCAGACCCTGTCCACCATCGGCACCACACGCATCCTTCCGGTGGACCTGAACGCGCTGCTGCACAAGGCCGAGACCACCATCGCCCGCCTGAGCCGCAGCGTGGGCGACACGGCCACGGCCGACGCGTTCGACCACCGGGCCCGCCAGCGCGCCGAGGCCATGTCCCGCGTGCTGTGGAACGCCGAGGCCGGCGCCTTCCTCGACCACGACTGGCAGGCCGGCACGCCGCGTCCCTCGCTCAATGCCGCCACCGTGGTGCCGCTCTTCACCGGCACGGCCACGCCCGAGCAGGCCCATGCGCTGGCCGCCACCGTGCGCCGGCGCCTGCTGGTGCGGGGCGGCCTGTCCACCTCGGAGACCGCCAGCGGCGAGCAGTGGGACCGCCCCAACGGCTGGGCGCCGCTGCAGTGGATGGCGGTGGAAGGCTTCGCCGCCTACGGCGCGGCCGACGAAAGCTGCCGCCAGCTGTCGGACGACATCCGCACGCGCTGGGTCAAAACCGTGCAGGACGTGTACGACCACGAGGGCAAGCTGGTCGAAAAA
>NZ_BAAJYT010000503.1:0-1479 GCF_057541515.1 Acidovorax sp. KNOB132 | reverse complement strand
GGGTTGTTGCTCGCCACCTTGGAGGTGAAGTCCTGCGGGTACGTGGTGATCAGCAGCCCCTTGTCCGCCCGGATCGACCCCCACAGGTCCGTGCGCAGCTCGAACCCGTACCCGCGCTGCGAGCCGCTGCCCTGGTGCATCAGGTACCCCATGTTCAGGTACGTGTTGCCGTAGGTGTTGGACAGCTCCAGGTGCTCGATGCCCTTCTTGTCCTCAAAGCGCAGCATGCTCGCCCCGCCCCCGCCCTTGCTCCAGTTCGTGAGCGTGCCCGACTGCGTCTTGTTGTCCGGCAGCTTCCACGGCGGCATCTGGATGCCGTTGTACACCCGCCCGGTGATGATGGGGTAGTCCGGATCGCCGTTCAGAAAGTCCACGATGACTTCCTGCCCGATGCGCGGGATGTGGATGCTGCCGTAGTTCAGCCCCGCCCAGGGGTGCGACACCCGCACCCAGCAGCTGGAGTTCTCGTCCATGGCCCCGATGCGGTCCCAGTGGAACTGCACTTTCACCCGGCCGTACTGGTCGGTCCAGATCTCCTCGCCCGGCGGGCCCACCACCACGGCGGTCTGCGGGCCGGTGGTCTTGGGCTTCGGGGTGGTGCGCGCGGGCGTATACGGCAGGCTGGTGGGCTGGGCCTGCAGGGTGAACTTCTGGAACGAGCCCTCCTCCTGCGGCGTGCCCTTGGTGCCCGGCGCCACGGCGCTGACCTGGGGGTTTTCCTTGAAGTGGTACTCCAGCCCGGTCAGCAGGTATTGCTGGTTCTGGTCCTCGCGCGGGTGGTTCTCCAGGGTGAAGGTGTAGCCGGGCGCCAGCGCCCGGTGGCGCGACTCGCCCCGCACGGTGCTGTGCCCGGTCAGGCTCGATTGCAGCCGCGAGCGCGCGTAGTTCTCGCCGTCGCCGAACTCGGTGTACCCGCCCGGCCATTCGTAGATCTCGTGGCTGTCGTGCGCGTGCCCCGGCGGGGTCTGGCGCATGTTGGACAGGTCGGCCTTGGGTTTCTTGAAGTCGTAGTCGTCGTTGTAGTGCCGCCCGGGCTTGATCTCCTGCGCCAGCTGCCAGGCGTGGATGTTCTCCTTGTCGGCGACGGCGGCCTTCTCGGGCGGATAGAACGGGATGACGGCCGCGCCCGCGAGCGGGCTGTGCGAGGCGACGATGTCGTCGGCCAGGGTGAGCACGTGCTGGCCGGCGCTGTGCTCGTGGAAGTAGTAGATGCCCTCGTGCTCCATGAGGCGCGAGACGAAGGCGCAGTCGGTCTCGTTGTACTGCACGCAGTAGTCCCAGGTGCGGTAGCTCTGGGTGAGCTTGCGCTGCAGCGGGTAGCCGTATTTGCCGAGCACCTCCTCGATGATGTCGGGCACGGTCTTGTTCTGAAAGATCTTGAAGTCGCTTGCCGTGTGCCAGCCACAGCCAGGGGCTCAGGCGGGCCTTGTAGGTGTAGAAGCGGTGCCTGCCCGTGCAGCCCGAAGCCGGGTGACGATG
>NZ_BAAJYT010000502.1:0-1485 GCF_057541515.1 Acidovorax sp. KNOB132 | reverse complement strand
TGGCCAACGCGGCCAGGTACGGCGCGCAGTTCTTGCTCAGCCCGCCGCGCCCGCCGCACTGGGGCGGCTACCGCCTCAAGCCCGAGCAATGGGAGTTCTGGCAGGGCCGCAAGAGCCGGCTGCACGACCGGCTGCGCTACCGGGCCGATGGCGGCCAGTGGGTGCGCGAGCGCCTCGCGCCCTGACCGCCCGCGCCGTGCGCCGGCGCGTCGGCCCGGCCGACCGGGCGCCAGGCCTCAGTGGAAGAACCGCTGCGCGACGACCAGCATGAGCGGCACCGTCACCAGCGCCAGCGCCGTGGACACGGCGATGCTGGCCGTCACCTCGTCCTGCATCGTGTCGTAGCGCTGCGTGAACAGGAACACGTTGGCCCCCACTGGCAGCGACGCGGCCAGGAACATCACCGCCGTCGAGGTGCCGCCCAGGCCGAAGGCCCAGGCCAGCGCCAGCAGCAGCAACGGGTGCGCCAGGTTCTTGACCAGCGAAATGCGCAGCGCGTCGCGCGCATGGTGGCCCACCTTGCTGAACGCCAGCGTCACGCCCACCAGCAGCAGGGCCATGGGGCCGAGCGCCATGCCCAGCAGCTGCAGCGGCTTGTCCACCACCTCGGGCAGGTGCAGGCCGGTCTGCGCGAACAGCAACCCGGCCAGGATGGGCAGCGGCACCGGGTGCAGGATGCCGTTGCGCACGGCCTGCAGCACCGTGTGCAGCATGGGGCGCGGCGCGCTGCGGCCGTCGCGCTGGCTTTCATGCGCCTGCGCCAGCTCGAACACCACCGTGGCCGCCGTGAGCAGGATGAGCGCGTGCAGCGAGATCAGCGTGAACAGCGTCACCAGCCCTTCCTGGCCGTAGACCAGCCCGACCAGCGGCACGCCGATCATGATGGTGTTGCTGAACATGCTGGCCAGCCCGAACGCGGCCGAGCGGGTGGAGAACCCCATGAGCGCCAGCGACACCACGAACACCAGCCCGGCCGCGAGAAAGTACAGGCCCACCGGCTCGAAGTTCAGGTCCTGCACGCGCGACGTGCCCATGGTGCGAAACAGCAGCGCGGGCGTGAGCACCAGGAACACCAGGTTGGACAGATCCTTGACCGCCGAGGCCCGCACCCAGCCCAGGCGCCCGGCGAGAAAGCCGATGGCGATGAAGAGGATCACCGGGATCATGGAGGCGAAGACGGGGGAGTTCACGGCGGCGATCCTGCGGGCAAAGCCTTCGATTATCGGTGCGGTGCATCGTGCCCTGCGCACCGCCGCGTCCGATGGGCCCGTGGGGTGGCGGCTCGACGCACCGGCCTGTCCTGTCCCGGCGGATGTCCAGCCGCCCGCGCACCGGTGAGCCGCTGCGGCGTGCACACGCCCCCGGCCCGGCGCGCATGGTCCAGGCCCGCGCCAGTCCCAGACGGTCGGTGCTGGCGAAAGGGGCGCCCTCATACCCTTTGCGCCGCCCTTCAAAACGGACTCTAGCGCAATCATCACTAGGGCA
>NZ_BAAJYT010000501.1:0-1489 GCF_057541515.1 Acidovorax sp. KNOB132 | reverse complement strand
CCCCCCGATACCGCGCGCTCCACGGCTCCTGCCGTCGAAGCGTCCGCTTCCGTTCCAGTGCAGCCCTCGGGGCCTTTGCCCGCGCCGAATGCCGGCGTGGCCGCCGGCATGGCGCTCGCCCTGGTCGGCGCCATCGCCTTCAGCGGCAAGGCCATCATCGTCAAGCTGGCCTATCGCCACGGCGTGGACGCGGTCACGCTCATCATGTACCGCATGCTGTTCGCGCTGCCGATCTTCGCGGCCATGGCGTGGTGGGCCAGCCGGGGCAAGGCGCCGCTCACGCGCCGCGACTGGGCGGGCGTGGCGTGGCTGGGGTTCACGGGCTACTACCTGGCGAGCTTTCTCGACTTCGCCGGGCTGGCCTACATCAGCGCCAGCCTGGAGCGGCTGATCCTGTACCTCAACCCCACCCTGGTGGTGGTGCTGTGCTGGGTGCTGTATCGCCGCAGCATCCGCTGGGGGCAGATGCTGGGCATGGCGATCAGTTACTGCGGCGTGGTGCTGGTGTTCGGGCACGAGGCGGGCCTGCAGGGCGCGTACGTGGCCTGGGGGGTGCTGCTGGTGTTCCTGTCGGCCGTGAGCTATGCGGTCTATCTGGTGTACAGCGGCGAGATGGTCAAGCGCATCGGCTCGCTGCGCCTGGTGGGCCTGGCGACCACGGTGGCGTGCGTGTGCTGCCTGCTGCAGTTCGCGGTGCTGCGGCCGCTGGGCGCGGCGGTGGTGGCGCCCGAGGTGCTGTGGCTGTCGTTGCTGAACGCCACGCTGTGCACGGCGGTGCCGGTGCTGCTGGTGATGATGGCCATCGAGCGCGTGGGCGCGGGCCTGGCCGCGCAGGCCGGCATGGTGGGGCCGCTGTCCACGATCCTGATGGGGGTGTGGCTGCTGGACGAGCCGTTCACGCTGTGGGTGGCGTCGGGCACGGCGCTGGTGCTCACGGGCATCTTCGTCTTCACCCGCATGGCGGCGCGCAAGCCCGCGGGCTGACGTCCTGCGGAGCCAGTGCCTGGCGCCGCGCATTCCCCTTGCCCGGCGCTGGCGCGTCGCGCTTCGTATCATGGTCCTTCGATCGCTGGCGCACCGGAAGCAGGGCGCCTTCGGTGCCTCTTGGTGTGATTCGCAACGGGCCGGACGACCGGCCGTGAAAGGAGACTATGGACCTGGGTATTGCCGGTAAATGGGCGTTGGTGTGCGGCGCCAGCAAGGGATTGGGGTATGGCTGCGCCGAGGCGCTGGTGCGCGAGGGCGTGAATGTGGTGATCAACGCCCGCAACGCCGAGGCGCTGGACCAGGCCGCGGCGCAGCTGCTGGCCGCGGCGGCCAACGAGTCGGCCACGCTGGCGCACAAGCACCCGCAGCCGATCGTGCTGGCCGTGGCGGCGGACATCACCACGCCCGAGGGCCGGGCCGCCGCGCTGTCGGTGGCGGGCGGGCCCGGGGCGGCGTTCGACATCGTGGTCACCAACGCGGGCGCCGCCGCCGGGCGACTTCC
>NZ_BAAJYT010000500.1:0-1514 GCF_057541515.1 Acidovorax sp. KNOB132 | reverse complement strand
GTCCAGCCCCACGCCGACGGGCCGGCCGCGAGCTGGCTGAGTTCGTGCCACAGCAGCAGCAGCACGCCCCCGGCCGCGCCGCCACGCCCGCCCAGGCGCGCGGCGCCAGGCGGTGGCCGAAGCACAGCGCGCCCAGCACGGCCGAGAAGATCGGCATGGTGTAGCCCAGGATGGCCGCGCGCCCGCTGGACAGCGACGGAATGGCCGTGATGCTGAAGGCGTGCCACAGCACCATGTTGACGAGCCCCAGGCCCGCCAGCGGCAGCCAGTACCTGCGCGGCACGGCGAACGGCGCCTTGAGCAGCACCAGCGCCAGGGCCAGCACCGGCAGGCCGAGCCACAGCGAGATCGCGCGGAACGCCAGCGGCGGAAAGCCCGCCACGCCGAGCTTCATGACCGGCCAGTTGAAGCCCCAGATGAGGGTGACGAGGATCAGGGCGACGAGCTGGCGGGGGGACAGGGCAGGCATGCGCGGCATTGTGCCGGGACGGACGCGGCGGCGCTCGCGGCGCCACCGGCGGCCCCGCCCCCTAAAATCGCGCCCCATGACCTTCATCGACATGCTGCAGGGCGCGGCCGCGCAGAACGACTCCATGCTGTGCGTGGGCCTGGACCCCGAACCCGACCGGTTTCCCGCAGCGATGCGCGGCGACGCCCGCAAGATCTACGACTTCTGCGCCGCCATCGTCGATGCCACCGCCGACCTGGCCTGCGCCTTCAAGCCGCAGATCGCCTATTTCGCCGCGCACCGCGCCGAAGACCAGCTCGAACGCCTGATGGCCCACATGCGCGCCACCGCGCCGCACGTGCCGGTGGTGCTGGACGCCAAGCGCGGCGACATCGGCTCCACCGCCGGGCAATACGCCCGAGAGGCCTTCGAGCGCTACGGCGCCGATGCGGTGACGCTCTCGCCCTTCATGGGCTTCGATTCCATCGAGCCCTACCTGGCCTACCACGGCAAGGGCGCCTTCCTGCTGTGCCGCACCTCCAACCCGGGCGGCGACGACCTGCAAAGCCAGCGTCTGGCCAGCGTGGACGGGCAGCCGCTGCTGTACGAGCACGTCGCGCGCCTCGCCCAGGGCCCGTGGAACACCAACGGCCAGCTGGGCCTGGTGGTGGGCGCCACCTACCCGGCCGAGATCGAGCGCGTGCGCGCCCTGGCGCCCACGTTGCCGCTCTTGATTCCCGGCGTGGGCGCGCAGGGCGGCGATGCGGCGGCCACGGTGCGGGCCGGGCGGCGAGAGGGCGACCGATCCTCGTGAACTCGTCCCGCCGCGATCCTGTACGCGGCCGATGGCGAGGGCTTCGCCACAGCCGCGCGCGCCGTGGCCTTGGCCACGCGGGACACGTTGAACGCCGCCCGCGCCTGAGCGCCGCGCGCCCCGCCGCCCCTTCGCTCAAACACCGCCGGCCATGCAGCTCAAGTGGCTGGAAGACTTCATCGTGCTGGCGCAGGAGCGCAGCTACACGCGCGCGGCCGAGCTGCGCCACGTGACGCACCCGGCCTTCGGGCG
>NZ_BAAJYT010000499.1:0-1522 GCF_057541515.1 Acidovorax sp. KNOB132 | reverse complement strand
GGTGGGCCACAGCATGGGCGGTCTGGCCGTGCGGGCGTGGTTGCGGGCGCGGCAGGCCGATGCGCGCGTGCACCGCGTGATCACGCTGGGCTCGCCCCACCAGGGCGCCTGGGCGGCGCGGTTCAGCCGGTCTGCCAACGGCCGGCAGATGGTGCCCGGGGGCGAATGGCTGTGGCAGCTGGCGCAGGACGAGCCGCCCGGGCGCGCGGCGCTGTTCACCTGCTTTTATTCCAACTGCGACAACGCGGTGTACCCGGCCGCCACGGCCACGCTGGACGGCGCGGACAACCGCCTTCGCGAGGGCCTGGCGCACGTGCAGATGGCGTTCCATCCGCCGGTGGTGCGGGAGTGCCTGGACCTCATCGCGGCGCCGTAGGCCGCAGGGCATGGCCGCCTGCTTCTACGCCGCGGCCGCCGCGGAGCGCCGCGCGTTGAAGTCGTCCGATCCCACGCCCATGTCCTTGCCGTACTGCGGCGACACATAGGCCACGTTGACCCCGGCCAGCAGCCGCTTGAGCTGCTTCACGGCGGCCACGTTGCCGCTGCTGAAATCGTCGGGCAGCGTGAGCCGGTCCTGGTAGGCCAGCTGGAAGGCCCGCTTGTCGTCCGTCGAGCCGTTTTGCGCGGCCTTGAATGCCAGGGCGATTTCCCGCAGGCCCGCATCGGCGGATTCGGGCGTGCCGAAGCCCGCGCGCAGCGCCGCCCGGCCTTCTTCGGTGGAGATGGCCATCACATCGACCGGCACCGGTTTGGCCGCTGGCGCCGGCGTGGCGGAGACCGGGTGCAGCGCCGGTTTCGCGGCTGGGTGCTTTGGCGGGCGGGGCTTGAGGTGCGCCTTGGGTGGTGGAGGCGGGGGCGGCGGCGGAGCGGCGGCGGCCTCGGCTTCGGCCTTGGCAGTGGTTTCGGCCACGGCGGCCGTCTCGGCGGCGGCGGCCGCGTCCGCCGGGGTTTCGGCCGGCGGCTCTGCGGGCGGCATGGTTTGCGGGGCGAACCGTCCCAGGGTGTGGTTCAGGAACTTCTGCAGCGACTGACCGGTGGTCAGCAGCGACTGGCCGATGTCGGCCAGTTCTTCGCGGATCTCCTGCGACAGCCGCGTCTTGTTCTCCACCATGTGCTGGAGCGCGCCGGACAGCGCATGCAAGGCCGGTGCAGCCTGGGTGGCCAGGCGCTGCACCCGGGCCAGCACCTCCTGGGCCTGCGCGGCGGTGGTGATCTGCACGGTGTTGGCGCTTTCCAGGCCGATGGCCACGGCGGCGTGGGCCACGGACTGGAAGGCCGCCGACGCCGCCTGCAGCCTGGCCGGCAGCACCGAGTACCGCGTTTCCATGGGCGCCTGGGCGGAGGCCGCGCCGCTGGCGGCGCTGCTGCCGCTGCTCTGGAAGGACGGTCTTTGGGGCAGGACCGAAGGGCGGGGCGCCTGCGGACGCGGGCTGGCGCCCTGCAGGATGGAGGGGCGCACCTGCGGCAGCACCGACGCCCGCGGGGGGCCGCTGTGCGGCAGCCTCCGGCCGGGCGGGGTCCT
>NZ_BAAJYT010000498.1:0-1523 GCF_057541515.1 Acidovorax sp. KNOB132 | reverse complement strand
CCAGGCCCCGGCCCAGGCCCCCGGCCCAGCCCGTCGTGGCGCAGCGCGATCTGCCGCCGTCCGTGCGCGAGCAATTGCCGGCCATGCAGTTCAGCGGCGCCACCTATTCGGCCAACCCGGCCTACCGCATGGCCATCGTCAATGGGCAGGTGCTGCACGAGGGCGACCAGGCCGCACCGGGCGTGGTGCTGGAGAAGATCGAGCCGTCCCGCACGGTGTGGGCATTCCGGGGCTACCGCTACGCCGTGCCGTCGCAGTGAAGGCGAAGCCAAGGGCGAAGTCGAGGGCGCAGCGGGTGCGCTGGTACAGGCCAAAACAGGCCCATGCCGGCGGATTTCATGCCTGTATTGCTATATATTTAATAGCAAATGATTCGTCCACCGCGTTCTGATGATCGCGGGCCGGCGACCGCTGAGCGGCTCAGCGGATGAACCGGCCGTCCCGCCCCACGAGGGTCAGCTCGACGAAGCGCGAGGCGCTGCGTTCCGGGCCGGTGGCGTTCACTTCGAAGCCGCCCAGGTCCCAGTTCTTGAGGCTCCAGGTGGCGTCCACGAAGGCGGCGCGCGACGGGTTGCGGCCCGCGCGCTGCAGGGCCTGGGCGAACACGCGGGCGTTGATGTAGCCCTCCAGCGCCAGGTGCGAGGGCTCGGCCGTGGCGCCCACGGCTTTCCAGGCGGCCTGGAATTCGCGCACCACCGGCACCACCACGTTGGTGGGCAGCGGCACGACCTGCGAGATGGTGAGCCCGACGGCATCCGGTCCCAGGGCCTTGACGGCGGCCGAGGTGCCCATCACGGACGTGGCATACAGCGCGGTGCCGCGCCGAAGGCTCCGGAAGGCTTTCACGAACTCCAGCGCCGGCTTGCCGGCCAGGCCGATCAGCACCGCCTCGGGGTTGCCGTCGGCCACCTGGCGCGCCGTGGCGCCGGCGTTCGACGCATCGCTTTCGACGGTGCCGGACAGCGGTTCGCCCAGCTTCAGCCGGGCCATGGCATCGCGGGCGGCGTTGAACACCTCCTTGCCGAAGGCGTTGTTCTGGTAGGACACGGCGATGCGCCGGATGCCCAGCGTGGAGAAGTGCTGGACCAGCTTGTCGGCCTCGTCGGCGTAGGTGGCGCGCACGTTGAACACGCTGCGCGCGCCCTTCACGCGGCTGAGCATGGCGCCGGTGAACGGGGCGAAGAACGGCATGCCCGAGGGCAGCACCTTGGGCAGCATGGCCTCGACCATGGGCGTGCCCATGCAGTTGAAGAGCGCGAACTGCTCGCGGTCGGCGAGGAATTTGTCCACGTTGGCCAGCGCGCGGGGGATGTCGTAGCCGTCGTCCAGCGTGGTGAGTTCGATCGCCTGGCCCTGCACGCCGCCCTGGGCGTTTATGGCGGCGAAGGCGGCCTTGGCGCCCTGGTGCATGGCCGAGCCCAGGTCGCCCAGCGGCCCGGTGAGCGCGGTGGATTGCGCGATGCGCAGCGCCGTGCCCTGTGCGCGCGCCGGCGCGGCGCCGACTCCAGGGCAGGGCCGAGCGG
>NZ_BAAJYT010000497.1:0-1552 GCF_057541515.1 Acidovorax sp. KNOB132 | reverse complement strand
CACCCTCTGGGCCGCCGTGCCGGACACGGGCGCCATCCTGTCGCTGCAGCCCGAGACCGGCGCCGTGCGCCGCCTCGTCTCCGTGCCCAAGGGCTCGGGCCGGGTGAGCGGCCTGGCGCTGGATGCGGAGGGCGGGGTGTGGACGGCCCTGCGCGATGGCTGGAGCGTGGTGCGTTTCCTGCCCGACGGCAGCCTGGACCGCGTCGTCGCGCTGCCGGTGCCCTGTCCCACCGACGTGGAACTGGGCGGGGCCGACGGGCGGCGGCTGTTCATCACCACGGCGCGCCAGCCGGTGCCGCTGGACGTGCTGGCCAAGGCCCCGCTGTCGGGCCGGCTCTTCGAGGTCGTGGTGTAGCGGAGCGCCGTTTCGTTCCCCGTTGATGACGTCTTTATTGAAACAAAAGGTTGTGTACGGGGTGGTTCACCCTATGGCGCCACGGCGTTTCGTTACTTTGTAAAGCGGCGAAAGCGGTGGCCAAGCCGTGGATACAACTCGATGCATTCGCGGCGCCACGCCGTATGGCTTTTCAAACGCCCGTGAAACAATTTCTGCCTGCCCGGTCCACCCCATGACCGCCAAGGGGCCGCAGAGCCTCCCGAGCACCGCATCCGTCGCCCCATTGGCGCTTGTTTCCAGACCTCAACGAAAGTGTTTCCATGAAGAAATTCTCACTGAGCGCCGTCGCGCTCGCCCTGCTGCTGTCCGGCTGCGCCACCACGGGCGATGGCAGCAAGAGCGGTTCCGGCACCTCGGCCATCTCCAGCGTGCTGGGCGCGGCCACCGCCGGCGGTTCCAACTCCAGCAGCACCGAGAACAAGGCGGGCGCCGCGCTGGACGTGTTCAAGGCCGTGACCGTGTCCGACGAAGAACTCAAGACCGTCTCGCTGCAGTACCGCAACTACGAAGACCGCACCGAGAACGCCGCCCCGGCCAACAACAAGTACGCGCAGCGCCTGGCGCGCCTGACCAAGAAGCACGTGAACGAAGACGGCATGAAGCTGAACTTCAAGGTGTACCTGAGCAAGGACGTGAACGCCAACGCCACGGCCGACGGCTCCATCCGCGTGTACAGCGGCCTCATGGACATGATGAACGACCAGGAACTGCTGGGCGTGATCGGCCATGAAATCGGCCACGTGAAGCTGCAGCACTCGCTGTCGGCCATGCGCACGGCCTACATGGCCTCCGCCGGCCGCAAGGCCGCGTCCGCCGCGGGCGGCGTGGGCCGCCTGGCCGACTCCGACCTGGGCGCCCTGGGCGAGAAGCTGGTCAACAGCCAGTTCTCGCAAAGCCAGGAAACCCAGGCCGACGACTACGGCCTGGCCTTCATGAAGAAGCACAAGTACAAGGTGCAGGCCATGGAGTCGGCCTTCCGCAAGATCGCCTCGCTGAGCGGCAAGAGCGGCGGCATGGATGCCATGCTGTCCACCCACCCGGACGCGGGCGGCCGTGCGGACCGCATGCGCGACCTGGCCTCGGCGAAGTAATCGGCCAGCCTGAGGCAGCCAGTCAAGGCAGCCAAACCAGAAAGGCGGCGGGCGAAGGCCCGGC
>NZ_BAAJYT010000496.1:0-1556 GCF_057541515.1 Acidovorax sp. KNOB132 | reverse complement strand
ACTCGGGCAGCAGCCCGCGCACGGCCTGCCCCCGCCTTCATGGCCGGGCCGAACCAGGGCGACGGCAGGCCCTCCTTGAGCGCCCAGCGCAGGGCGCGCTCGCCCAGCGGGCGCGGCACCTTCTCGTCCACGATCTTGCGGCCGATGTCCACCAGGTGGCCGTACTGCACGCCGCTCGGGCAGGTGGTCTCGCAGTTGCGGCAGGTCAGGCAGCGGTCCAGGTGCAGCTGCGTCTTGCGCGTGGGCTGCTCGCCCTCCAGCACCTGCTTGATGAGGTAGATGCGGCCGCGCGGGCCGTCCAGCTCGTCGCCCAGCAGCTGGTAGGTGGGGCAGGTGGCGGTGCAAAAGCCGCAATGCACGCACTTGCGCAGGATGGCTTCGGCCTCCTGCCCTTCGGGCGTGCCCTGGAATTCGGGGGCGAGCGTGGTTTGCATGGCGTGTCTCGGCGGTGGGGTGGTCAGGGGCCGGGGGGCTCGGCGTGCGGCGCGCGCTGGGCCAGCGCGCGGCGGGCGCGCCAGAGCCGGGCCAGGTGTTCGAAATCGGCCGCCAGCGGCGGCAGCGACAGGCCCAGCAGGATGGCGGCCAGCGGCACGACCCAGATGAAGCCCACGTGCTTGAACCCGGCCGCGCCCACGATGCCGCCCACGGTGAACATGGCCAGCAGGCTGGCGAACAGCCGCAGCCGCGCCTGGTTGGCGTGCACCTGCGCCTCGGGGGGCGTGCCGTTGCGGTTCCAGTACAGCATCTTGCCGATCTCGATGCCCAGGTCGGTCGCCACGCCGGTCATGTGCGTGGTGCGGATCTGCGCCGAAGACATCTTGGTGACCACCGCGTTCTGCAGCCCCATCAGGAAGGCCAGCAGCAGCACGGTGAGCGGCACGGAAAACGGCGTGCGCCATTCCAGCGTGATGGCGCCCAGCAGCCCGAAGACCAGCAGCAGCAGGGCCTCCAGCAGCAGCGGCAGCGCAAAGCCGCTGCGCAGCCGGTGGTGGCGCGCCCAGTTGACCAGGATGGCCGTGGTGCCCGCGCCCGACATGAAGGCCCACAGCGTGCCCACCGCGCCCAGCACCAGCGCCATGTTGCCCAGCACCAGGTTGTCGGCCACCATCGACAGGAACCCCGTCATGTGCGAGGTGTACCGGTGCACCACCAGAAAGCCACCCGCGTTCACCGCCCCGGCGTTGAAGGCCAGCAGCAGGCCGAGCAGCCGGTTGGTGGACGGGGTCCGGTGCCGGCCGGTGAGGTGCCGCAGCAGCCGCATGGCGCTACCGCCCCGGGCCCATCCGGCCGGGGTTGAAGATGCCCGCCGGATCGAACGCCTGCTGCAGCCGGGCATGGATCTGTGCCAGCGTGCCGGGCAATACCGGATCGAAATGGCCTGACGCCCTAGTACCGATTGCCTTTTCTGCTACAAAAAGAGAAGCACTCCCACCCACGACCTGCGCTGCCTCGTGCAGCGCCGCGCCCGCGTCCGGCGGGGCCTGCACCCAGCGCAGGGCGCCGTGCCATTCGATCAGCGGCGCCGCCACACCGGCGGGCAGCGCCAGCATGGGGCG
>NZ_BAAJYT010000495.1:0-1567 GCF_057541515.1 Acidovorax sp. KNOB132 | reverse complement strand
AGCTGCGCGCCCCCGGCCCGCGCCCCAGGCTCAGCAGCGCGGCCAGGTTCTTGGCATCGGCCACCGTGTCGCCGCAGCGCACGTGCACCCGCGCGGTGAAGCGCTTGACCGCCTGCGCCCACTGCCCGGCCGGGCGCGCATGCAGGCCGTTGGGGTAGTTGAGCGACAGCTCGTGGCCGAGCGGAAAGTCCTCCAGCCCGGCGGCCTCGGCCGCCCCTGCGGACTCCTCGCCCGTGAGCGCCCGCACGATCTCGCCGGCATCGCGCGTGGTCGCCAGGCGGTCCATCAGGGCGTCGTCGCGCATCAGGCGGGTCAGGCGGCGCAGCACCGCGATGTGCTCGTCCGACGCGGCGGCAATGGCCACCACCAGGCGTGCCTGCTTGGCATCGTCGCCCCAGCGCACACCGCCCGGCACCTGCAGCACGGCCAGGCCGGTGCGCCGCACGAGGTGCTTGTCCTCGACCATGCCGTGCGGAATGGCCAGGCCCTGGCCCAGGAAGGTGTTGGCGACTTTCTCGCGCTGCAGCAGGCTGTCGGTATAGGCGGGCTGGGCATGGCCGGCCTGGGCCAGCAGGGCGCCCGCAGCGCGCACGGCATCTTCTCGGTTGTGGGGCGCGGCGCCCAGGCGGACCTCGACCGGGATCGTGGACATGGTGCGATGTCTCCTTGTTTTGGTATCGATTCCAGGGCAGGATTATGAAACCGCTTTTCAGGGCGGACAAGGCCACGAAGCACCCCTCCCTCATGGAAATTCGGGTAATCCCCTATGAAATAATGCCACGGCACCCCCCGCGAGGCGGCGCAAAATCAGCGCACCGATCGGTCGCTGATGGCGACAAGATCGGCCGTCGCAAAGCAATTTCAGGAATCGATACCAGAACGCCGGTTTCTTTTGTAGGAGAAAGCCGCTTGGCCAGCATCAAGGACGTCGCGGAGCGCGCGGGCGTCTCCACCACCACCGTATCGCGCGTGCTGTCGAACCCCGCCGCCGTGCGCACGCCGCTGCGCGAGCGCGTCGAGCAGGCCATCGCCGCGCTCGCCTACCGCCCCAACCTGGCGGCCCGGCGCCTGCGCCAGCAGCGGGCCTCGCTGGTGGGGCTGATCGTCTCGGACATCCGCAGCCCGTTCTTCACCGACGTGGGTCGCGCGGTGGAGGACGTGGCCTACCGCCACGGCCTGCGGCTCATCCTGTGCAACACCGACGAAGACCCGGCCAAGGAGCAGTCCTACCTTGAACTGATGGCCGACGAGCAGGCCAGCGGCGTGATCCTCTCGCCCACCATGGAAGGCCTCAAGCGCCTGCGGCCCGCCGACTGGCCGTTTCCGATGGTGCTGGTGGACCGCGCCCTCGACACCACCCGCGCGGACCGCGTGGTGCTGGACAACCGCGCGGCCGCCCGGCGGGCCACCGAACACCTGCTGGACGCCGGCTACCGCCGCATCGCCGTGCTGGCCGGCACGCACAGCACCACGGGCCAGGAGCGCCAGGCCGGCTACGCGGATGCACTGCGCGAACGCGGGCTGGCGCCCGATCCGCACTGGGTCGCCCCCACGCGCGAGGCCGGCA
>NZ_BAAJYT010000494.1:0-1567 GCF_057541515.1 Acidovorax sp. KNOB132 | reverse complement strand
GGCGGGGGCCGCCACCGGCACGGCGCCCTCGGCGGCGGGATCGTCGTCGCGTGCCGTGGCGGTGGGCGCCACCAGCCACAGCGGGCGCTCTTCCACCCGAAAGCGCAGCGGCGGCGCCATCCATTCGCGCTCGCCGTCGAAGGCCACCTTCACGCGGTGCGGCCGCCAGGTGGGCTCCACCACCATCTCGGCGCAGGCCAGGCTGATGACGGCTTCATCGCGCGCCAGCTGGCCCACGGCGGCATTCCATACGGTGCGTGCCGTGGCGGCGCGGTCCTGGGGCTTGAGCAGCAGCACCGCCAGGCGGTCGCCTTCGGCCACGTCCTGCGCCTGCGGAATGCCCAGGCGCTCCAGTTGCAGGGGGTTGTTGCCGACGAACAGCGTGGAGGCGAAGAACTCTTCGCGCGTCGGATCGGCCACCCGGTGCTGGCGCAGCGCCACGCGCCAGCGGCGCGCCGAAGCCGGCCGAAAGAAGCTCCACACCGCCGACACGATGGCCACCCAGCGCGAGCGGCCGAAGCGGCGCGAGGCCAGCTCGCGCTGCTCCAGCAGGCGCGGGTACAGCCCCACGCTGGCGTTGACGAGGAACATGCGTTCGTTGACGAAGCCCACGCTCACCGGCCGCGCATCGCCCGAGTCCATGGCGGCCAGGATGTCGTTGGCCGCCTGCTCCGGGTCGAGCGACAGGCTCTGCTCTCGCGCGAAATAGTTGAAGGTGCCGACCGGAATGACACCCATGCGCACCTGGTGCTTCCAGGCGGCGGTGGCCACCGCGTTGATGGTGCCGTCCCCGCCCGCGGCCACCACCAGGCCGCCGTCGGCCTGGGCGGCGAGCGCGGCCTCTTCGGCCGCCTGGACGATGCCGGCGCGCTGCGCGGGCACGTGCCACTGCACGGCATTGCTTTGCAGGGGAGCCAGTCCCTCGAGGCGGGCTCGCAGCTGGCCATGGTCGGCGCCGGGCCGGTGGGGCACCACCAGATGGATCGGGCCACGGCCCCTTGGCATGGACGCTGGCAGGTCGTTGGATGGCATGTCGGGAAGGCTTTCGAGGGAGTGTCACCCTGCGCAGGGCTGGACCCGATCAGGCTCGGGGATCGGTGCCCGCACCGCGGGACGCCCGATTCTGCACACGGACCGGGCAAGGGTGCATCGGCAGTCAGGCGCACCCCTTGTCAGCCATGGCCGACACGCCACGCCGCCGCTGCGCGCGCCGCTCGCAGCAGCCCGCAAACCCCGACGGATCGCCAGGAAATGGGATTGGCCGCCCGCCACGCGCCTGCCACCATTGCCGCCCTGGTCCACTCCCTCGCTGCGCGATCCATGCCACTGCCCCACCGCCATCCCTGCCCTGCCCGCCCCGCGCGGCCGCGCCCGAACCCATCGCCCGCCCCACTGGAGACCCGCGCATGATGGACGTCCAGGCCATGGCCCTGTGGGCCGGATCGCACCCCCTGACCGTCTGGACCGGGGGACTGGCCATCGCGCTGGTGGCCGCCGCTGCGGCCTGGGCGGCCAACGGGCCGCTGCGCACGCATGGGGCCCGGTGGGTCGCCCCCCTGGACCGAGC
>NZ_BAAJYT010000493.1:0-1571 GCF_057541515.1 Acidovorax sp. KNOB132 | reverse complement strand
GCAACTGCCCCTCCGCCTGGGTGCGCAGGGCCGCGGTGGCGGCCGGCAGGCGCAGCACGTAGCCCGTGGCATCGGTGCGTTCCTGCACCACGCGGGCGGTGCGCACGCCCTGCGTGCCCAGCGTGGCCAGGGCCCGCTCGGCGGCCTCTTCCGTGGAAAAGCGGCCCAGCGACAGGCCCGGCTCCAGCGCCGCGCCCGGCCGGTCGTATGGCACCTTGCGGGCGCGCAGTTCGGCGCGCTTCTTCTCCAGCGTGTCCTCGTCGGCGAAGCGGCCCATGTAGACCATCCAGCGGCCGGTGAGCGAGATCGGCTCCAGCGTCCAGCTGCCCGGCGGCAGACCGGCCGTGGCGGTGCGCAACGCATCGAGCTGCCCCTTCTCGAACGTGCCCGCCTGCAGGCAGGGCGCGGGCTCGGCGGCGGCCACGGGTGGGGCCGATGCGGGCGCGGCCTCGCTGGTGCTGGGTGCGGGAGTGGAGGCGGGAGCGGGCGGGGTGGCGGGGGCCGCAGGCGCTTCGCCCCCGTTCGCGTTTGCGTTGCCGTTGCCGTTGGGGGTGGTGCCCGTTCCGTTGGCGCGGCCCAGGCGCAGGTTCTCGGGCTGGATCTGCTGCTCCAGGCGCTGGGGCTCGGACTGCTCGGGCGGCGCCCAGCCCCACGAGCGCAGCAGCCCCTGCGCCCACGCGTAGTAGCCGGCATTGGCCAGCAGCAGAACCAGGACGGCGGCGCGCAGCATGGGTGGGCCTTTCTCGGTCAGCGCGGCGCCGACGGGCCGGCGGGCCGCACGCTGATCTCGGAGCTGGTCACGGCCTGCATGCCCTGCGCGGTGTGCACCAGCAGCGCGCCATCCTCGCCCACGCCATGGGCCGTGCCCGTGGTGCCATCGCTCAGCGTCACCGCGCGGCCGCTCAGCACGTCGCGCTGGTGGAACCGGGCCTGCACCGGCGCGAAGCCATAGGCCTCGAACGATTGCAGCATGGCGACCAGCGGCGCGGCGATGCGCTGCAGCGCCGTGGGCGCATCCAGGCCGGGCTCCACGTCCTGCAGGCTGCCGGGCGGGGTGTTCATGCCGTCCGCCTGCGGCGGCTGCACGTTGATGCCGATGCCGGCCACCACGTAGCGCGTGGCGGGGGCGGCATGCGCTTCCCAGCCGGGCGCGACGAGGCTCGCCGTCTCCACGAGGATGCCGGCCAGCTTGCGATCGCCGTCCAGCCACAGATCGTTGGGCCATTTGAGGCCGATGCGCGCGGCACCTGCCAGCGGCGTGGGCTGCAGGCTCTCGGCCACGCTCACCCCCACGGCGAGCGACAGGCCCGACCAGTCGGCCGGCGCCAGCGGCATGCCCAGCGAGAACATGAGCGCATCGCCCACCGCGCCACGCCAGGGCCGGCCCAGCCGCCCGCGGCCGGCGGTCTGCAGTTCGGCCACGAGCAGGGTGGGCTCGGCCAGGCCCGCGCGGGCGCGGCGCATGAGTTCGGTGTTGGTGGAGTCGACGCTCGGCAGCACCTCCACGGTGAAGCCCGGCAGCACGGGGGCCACGGCTTCCCAGATGGCCTCGGCGGGCCAGCGGATGGGGG
>NZ_BAAJYT010000492.1:0-1575 GCF_057541515.1 Acidovorax sp. KNOB132 | reverse complement strand
GCCAGGCGGCGCACGTCGCGCCGCGCGAGCATCTCCAGCGGCTGCTGGCAGATGCGCAGCGCGGTCTGCACCACGTCGGGGTCGCCCTCGCCGTCCTCGCGCAGCGCCTTGAGCTGCAGGGTCAGGCACTCGGCCAGTCCGCGCGCGCCCACGCCCACCGGGTCCAGGCTCTGCAGCAGGCCCAGCGCCACGGTGAAGCGGTGCACCAGCTCCTCGACCTGCTCGGTGTCGTCCTCGCCCGCCAGGCTCACGGCGAGCGACGGCAGCGACTCGTCCAGGTAGCCATCGTCGTTGAGCGACTCGATGAGAAAGCGCAAAGCGGCGGTGTCGACCTCGGACAGGCGCAGGCCCAGCGCCTGCCGGTGCAGGTAGGCGGTGAGCGACTCGTGGCTGCGGGCCAGTTCGGTGGCGTCGGCTTCGTCGCCCTCGCCGGCCGTGCGCGTGCGCGCCGGGGCGTCGCCGCCCCATTCGCCGTCGTCCGGCGCCATCTCGACGGTGCCGTCGCCCTCCCAGTCGGGGGCGTCGGCGCTGCCCGGCGCCTCGGCGGCGCTCGCGGCATCGCCCTCCGAGGAGGACTCCACCGCCGCGCTGGACTCGCCGGGTGCGCTGGAATAGATGGCCTCTTCGGTGTGGCGATCGTCCTCGCTCACAGGCGCATCGGCCTGCGGCAGGCCGAATTCCTCGCGCGCGGCTTCTTCGGCGGTGCGTTCGAGGAAGGGGTTTTCGTCGAGCATCTGCTCGACCTCTTGCGACAGTTCCAGGGTGGACAACTGCAGCAGCCGGATGGACTGCTGCAACTGCGGCGTGAGTGCCAGATGCTGCGAGACGCGCAGCGACAGCCCCGGCTTCATCACACCGGTGCCGCCGGGCCGCCCCGAGGCGCGAGAGCCCCCGCGGGGAGCAGCGCAGTCAACACGATGACCAGCGTGGACGCCATGCTCACATCCTGAAATGCTCGCCGAGGTACACGCGCCGCACCTCGGCGTTGTCCACGATCTCGGAGGGCGTGCCCCGCGCCAGCACGCGCCCATCGCTGATGATGAACGCGTGATCGCAAATGCCCAGGGTCTCGCGCACGTTGTGGTCGGTGATGAGCACGCCGATGCCCCGCGCCTTGAGGAACCCGATGATGCGCTGGATCTCGATCACGGCGATGGGGTCGATGCCCGCGAACGGCTCGTCGAGCAGGATGAAGCGCGGCTGCGTGGCCAGGGCCCGCGCGATCTCCACGCGGCGGCGCTCGCCGCCCGACAGCGCCAGGGCCGGGGAGGCCCGCAGGTGCTCCACGCGCAGCTCCTGCAGCAGGGCGGTGAGGCGCGACTCGATCTCGTCGCGGCTCAGGGCCTTGTCGTTCTCGTCGCGCTGCAGCTCCAGCACGGCGCGCACGTTCTCCTCGACCGTCAGCTTGCGGAAGATCGACGCTTCCTGCGGCAGGTAGGACAGGCCCAGCCGCGAGCGGCGGTGGATGGGCATGTCGGCCACCGAATGGCCGTCGATGCGGATGTCGCCGCCGTCGCTGCGCACCAGCCCCACGATCATGTAGAACGAGGTGGTCTTGCCCGCGCCGTTGGGGCC
>NZ_BAAJYT010000491.1:0-1580 GCF_057541515.1 Acidovorax sp. KNOB132 | reverse complement strand
GGATCGCATGTTTGCGAAACCGCCTAAGAATGCATATGACCCAAATGGGCCTAAGGCGCCTGGCAAACCCAGTGATGCCGAAGGCTTCAAAGATCCTAAGGGGGGTGAAAGCTGGGTTCGTAATCCAAATGGACGCGGCTACGGTTGGCAAGGATCTGATGGCGGTGTGTGGTGCCCTACGGGACCAGACTCTGGTTCCACAGGCGATGCTCATGGTGGCCCCCATTGGGATGTGCAGTATCCAGGCGGCCGGTATGACAATGTTTATCCTGGCGGTCACCGTCGATAGGAGGCGACATGATTTTGCAAATAGCGTTGGGCAGTTTTTACTCGCGAGGAGATGAACGGCGCCTGTTTCAGGGTTTGGAGGAAATAACCGCAATACGCAGCGTTAAGGGCGTGGGACGGGATTTGTTAATTGATGTCAGCATTGCTGCGCTTAATAAAGAGGCAATGCGTGAATTAGTTGCGCTACTTTGGCGTTATGAAATGCCACTTGCTCCTTTGCGTGTGTTTGCGGAGAAAAAGAAATTCGAATGGCTTAATGACTCGCAAGGCTATTGGTACAGTGCAATGTTCAAAGAAGGAAGCAATCGGCGAGAATTTTAGTCACGGGCTAATTGCGGTTTTAGGAGCTGATCAAAAATAATCGAAATGATGCTGCTATGCGCAAAGCACGCAGAACTGCATTTTCCGACTTTGTATTGATCAAGGAGCTAAGTGGTTGCATCGGTTCCAACTTCTTTAGTCGGAGTAAGTCGCCATGATGAGCCAATGCAACACCTTGAATCCATGTCCTGCCCGCCGCCAAAAATTTCGTTGCACCGTCTTTTGCTATTTTTAATAGCATCGTCGGCATGGCATAGAACGACAGTGCACATAGCGCGCAACGGCGTGGTTATTGTTGCCGGTGGAAATGAACAGGTAATTAAATTTATCCCTGAATAATCAGGTTGTATGAGCGATTTTTTCTCTCGTCAAGCCTTCGTGCTGCGGCAAGCCATCAATGAATATCGTGATGGAACACTTGGTTTAAACTCGCTTATTCATCGGATTGAGGGGGTTGGGGGTGTTTTTGAAAATGAATGTGGCGAAATGCGGTTTTTCCCGTCATTTTATCCATGGAGCAGATGAACGCAGCGGCAATTAATGGTGGCAATGATTTGACCGAAGCAGGCAAGGTTTCTATTGAAGAGTTGCTCATTGGTTTTGAGGGACTGATTAAGGATTTTGGAAATAAGTAACTGCTGCTTATTTCTCAAGCCTTGCGTGGGAGATCTCATGCGAGCCGATGCAACACCCTGACATCCAACCCTGGCCGTTGTACGTCTTGATTGCTATATATTTAATAGCATCATGACCATGATTTACTAGGGCGTAAGGCCTGTTTGACCTGATGTCAGGCCTCACATCACACGGGAGGAGGTTCATGAGGGTCGTCTGGGCCGTCTTCATCGCATTGCAGGCCCTGCCGCGCCGGCCGGGGAGATGGAACAGCACGGAGGGTCATCTACCTGGCCCACGGCCAGCGGGCCGATGCCGGTGGCGGCGCAGATCAATGGGCGGCTGTATGCCATCGA
>NZ_BAAJYT010000490.1:0-1582 GCF_057541515.1 Acidovorax sp. KNOB132 | reverse complement strand
CCGAGCATGTGCGCGCCCTGCTGCAGGCACGCGGCCACACCGTGACGCTGCTCGGCATGACCACCAAGGGCGACCAGATCCTGGACCCTGGCCCTGTTCGACGTGGACGGCCACCGCGCGCAGGCGCTGGCCGACCGGCTGCGGCAGCACTACCCCGCCCTGCGCACGGCGGTGGGCCGCAACGACCCCGCCGGCTTCGACCTGGTCGTGAACGCCACGCCCCTGGGCATGCGCGAGGACGACCCCCTGCCCTTCGACGTGGACCGCATCGCCCCCGGCACCTTCGTGGGCGAGGTGGTCATGGCGCAGGCCCACACCCCGCTGCTGCAGGCCGCGATGGCCCGGGGCTGCCCGGTGCAGCAGGGCACCGACATGCTGTTCGAGATGATTCCCGCGTACCTGGAGTTCTTCGGCTGGGGCGGCGCCACGCCCGAGGCGCTGCGTGCGGTGGCGCGCATCGTGTATTGACTGGTGCCTGCCCGGCCGCTACCGTCACGCCACCTTCCGCTTCGCACACCAGCGCCATTCGATGCCCACCACCCCCCGCTCCCTCGGCCCCTTCCAGGTCCACCCCATCGGCCTGGGCTGCATGAACCTCAGCCATGCCTACGGCGTACCGGCCTCGCGCGAGCAGGCCGAGCGGGTGCTGCTCACCGCGCTCGACGAGGGCGTGACGCTGTTCGACACCGCGGCGCTCTACGGCTTCGGGGCCAACGAGACGCTGGTGGGCGAGATCCTCGCGCCGCACCGCCAGCGCATCACGCTGGCGAGCAAGTGCGGCATGCAGGGCGTGGACGCGAACGGCGATGGCAAGCTGGTGCGCGTGATCGATGGCCGCCCCGCCACCTTGCGCGCGACCTGCGAGGCCAGCCTGCGCCGGCTGCGCACGGACGTGATCGACCTGTACTACCTGCACCGCTGGGACCGGCGCGTGCCCATCGAAGACAGCGTGGGCACGCTGGGCGATCTGGTGCGCGAGGGCAAGATCCGCGGCGTGGGCCTGTCGGAGGTGTCGGCCGCCACGCTGCGCCGCGCGCATGCCGAGTACCCCATCACCGCGCTGCAGACCGAATATTCGCTGTGCACGCGCAACCCCGAGATCGCCGTGCTGCAGGCCTGCCGCGAGCTGGGCACGGCGTTCGTGGCGTTCAGCCCGCTGGCGCGGGGCTTCCTGGGCGGCGCACTGCGCGATGTGTCCACGCTGGCGCCGGGCGACATCCGCCGCACGATGCCCCGCTTCGCGCCCGAGGCCTACGCGGCCAACCTGCGGCTGCTGGGCGCCTACGAGGCCCTCGCCCGCGAGGCCGGCTGCACGCCCGCGCAGCTGGCCCTGGCCTGGCTGCTGGCGCAGGGGCCGGAGATCATCCCGATTCCGGGCACCACGAGCGTGGCGCACCTGCGCGACGACCTGGGCGCGGCGGATGTGCGACTGCCGCCCGAGCTGCTGGCGCGGCTCGATGCGCTCGTGCATGACCGCGCCATGGCGGGCGACCGCTATCCGCCCCAGGCACAGGCCGAGGTGGATACCGAAGCGTTCTGAGCCCCAAAGCACATTGCTACATTTTTAATAGCAATATGCCCT
>NZ_BAAJYT010000489.1:0-1588 GCF_057541515.1 Acidovorax sp. KNOB132 | reverse complement strand
GCGGCGCTGCAGCGCCAGGCCCAGGCCAGCCACACCGGGCTGTGGTCGCAAAAGCGCCCGCGCGCTCCCTGGGACTACCGGCGACAGCACCCGCACGGATAAACCGGTAGCATGCGGCGCTGACTTCCCACCGTTGGAGCCGCCCGCCGCGTCCGCCCGTCCGCTGGCCGCACAGGCTCCGGCCAGCCACCCTCCAGCCTCCCCTGCGCCGTGCCCGACCTTCCCACCGCCTCCCCCGCTCCCCCCGTTCCTGCCACCGAAAGCGTCTACCGGCACCGCGGCTTCCTCGCCTTCCTGATCGCCCGCCTGGTGGCCGTGTTCGCCACCCAGGTGCAGGCCGTGGTCGTGGCCTGGCAGGTGTACGACCTCACGCGCGAGCCCATCGCCCTGGCTTACGTGGGCCTGGCGCAGTTCCTGCCCATGCTGTGCCTGCTGCTGCCGGCCGGCGACCTGATCGACCGCGCCAGCCGCCGGCACATCCTGGCCGTGAGCTGGTCGGTGGGCGCGGTGTGCAGCGCGCTGCTGTGGTGGCTGTCGGGGCACGGCACGGCGGGCGTGGCGGGCATCTATGCGGCGCTGGTGCTGTTCGGCTGCTCGCGGGCGTTCTCGGGACCGGCGCTGCAAAGCCTGCTGCCGCAGATCGTGCCGCGCGCCCAGCTGGCGCAGGCCATGGCCACCAACAGCATGCTGATGCGCCTGGCCAGCATCACCGGCCCGCTGATCGGCGGGGTGCTGTATGCCACCGGCGGCGCCTCGCTCACCTACCCCGTGTGCTGCGCGGGCTTCGCGCTGGGCGCGCTGCTGCTGTCGCGCGTGACGGTGGCGTATGCCGCACCACCCTCGCCGACGCAGGGCCGCATGTGGGACCGCTTCGGCGCGGGCATCCACTTCATCCGCACGCGCCCGATCATCCTGGGCACGATCTCGCTGGACCTGTTCGCCGTGCTGCTGGGCGGCGTGGTGGCGCTGCTGCCCATCTACGCGCACGAGGTGCTGCACGTGGGTCCGCAGGGCCTGGGCGCGCTGCGCAGCGCCATCGCCATCGGCGAGGTGGGCGCGGGGCTGTTCCTGACCCTGCGGCCCTTCAACCGCCACGTGGGACGGCGCATGTTCATCGCGGTGGCGATCTTCGGCGCGGCCAACCTGGTGTTCTCGCTGTCGCACTGGTTCCTGCTGTCGTTCCTGGCCCTGATGGTGGCCGGCGCGGCCGACATGGTGAGCGTGTACATCCGCGGGGCGCTGGTGCAGTTTTCCACGCCCGATGCCATGCGCGGGCGGGTGAACGCGGTCAACATGCTGTTCATCGGCTCGTCCAACGAGCTGGGCGAGTTCCGCGCCGGCACCAGCGCGGCGTGGCTGGGCGCCGTGCCGGCCGCGGTGGCGGGCGGGCTGTGCACCCTGGCGGTGGTGGGCGCCTGGACGCTCCTGTTCAAGCCCCTGCGCGACGTGGACCGCTTCGAGGAAGCGAGCGAGGAACGCCAGCGCCGCTGACGCTGAACGCCTGGCGGTTGACAGCGGTTACCAAAAAGTCCGCAGCCCGCGCATTCGCTCATATTTCGATAGCAATATGCCCTAGTGGATATTGTGC
>NZ_BAAJYT010000488.1:0-1591 GCF_057541515.1 Acidovorax sp. KNOB132 | reverse complement strand
CGGCCACGATGCGGCCCTGCGTGGCGGCGGACACCTGGCCCGCCGACAGCAGCAGCGCCGCCTTGCGCACCAGGGCCGTGGCGTCGGCCACCAGCGGCAGCAGGTTGGCGTAGGTGCAGGCGATGTCGAAGCCGTTGCTCGCGTTGCTGGCGTTTTGCGGCAGGTCGGGCGCGTTCACGAAGATGCCGTTGCGGATGGCGTTCTGCATGAAGTTCAGGTAGCCGCTCACGCTGGTTTCGTTGACGATCTGGAACTCCGGCGCGACCTGGCCGTTGGCGGCCATGGCGGTGGCCGGCGGCACGTAGCCGGGGCGAAAGAAGTTGAACACCGACCCCGCGCGCATCGGGCTTTGCCCCAGGCGCGTGGCGGGGTCGCTCAGGTCGCCGATCTTCCAGCTGCCCTGCGCGGAGCGCAGCCCGAAGGTGCGGCCCCATTGCACGAAGCGCACCATGGGCTCGCGCAGGCGGCCGAACTGCGGGTTCGCCAGCCCCGTGGCGCTGCGTGCTTCGGTGTCGAGCAGCACGGCGGCCACCACCGCGCGCAGGTCGCCCCGGGTGCCGCTGCCGTTGTTGGCGAACGCCGCCGCCACGCGCGCCACGTAGGCGGGGCTGGGGTTGCTGGTCACCAGGCGCTGGATGAGCTGGCGGCCGATGAACGGGCCGACGTTGGGGTGGTTGAAGAGGGTATCGAGCGCCGTCTTGAGCGCCGCCTCGCCGGGCGTGCCGGCCCCGACGGTGGTGCCCAGGAACGTGGCGGCCAGCGTGGAATGCCGGCTGGCGGTCAGCACCATCGGCAGCCGGGCCTGCTGCGGGCTGGGCACGGTGCTGGTGCCCACGGTGGTGGGCTGGTTCTGGCTGCGGTCGTAGTCGTAGCCGGTGAACACGCGCGCCAGGTTGCTCACGTCGGCGGCGGTGTAGGTCTCCAGCCGGTTGCCGCTGCCGTCGCGCTGCTCGGTGCCGTCGGCGTTGAGCTGGTACAGGCCCAGCGTGAACAGCTGCATCACTTCGCGGGCGTAGTTCTCGTCGGGCTGGCGGCCGGTGCGGGCGTCTTCCTTCTGGTTGCCGCGCGTATTCAGGTACACGCCCATGGCCGGGTTCAGCGTCACGGCCTCCAGCAGCGCGCGGAAGTTGCCGAGCGCGTGCGTGTTCAGCACGTCCCAGTAGCCGGCGGCCAGGAAGGCGTTCCAGGTCTGGTCCAGGCCGTTGACCGAGACCACCATGATCTCCGACAGGGCCAGCGCCACGCGCTTGCGCACCGCGTCGCCCGCGGTGAACAGCTGGTTCCACAGCATGAAGTCGGCCGGGTAGGCCGCGTTGTAGAAGCGCGTGTCGGCATTGGCCACGCCGTAGCCGCGCTGGGTGAGCCAGTCGGTGCCCGTGGTGCCGATGGGCTGGGCGAACTGGTTGGCCAGCCAGGCGGCGTAGCCCTGGCCGCGCACCTCGGCGATGGATTCGTCGGTGGCCGAGAACTGCGCCTGCAGCAGAAACCGCGCGGCCTCCTCGTCGGTGGCCGGGGCGTTCACGGCCCCCGTGCCGCCGCCCGAGGGCGCCGGGCTGGGGGCGGGGCTGCCTGTCGCAGGCGGCGCGCTGGG
>NZ_BAAJYT010000487.1:0-1594 GCF_057541515.1 Acidovorax sp. KNOB132 | reverse complement strand
CGACTGGGGCGTCTCCAGCAGTGCGGTGTCCGTCTTGGTGGCCGTTCTGCTGCGCTGGGCCACGTAGCCGTTCACCGGGCCGTCGGGACGCTCGGTGTCGGCGCCCGCCTTCACCACCACGGTGGACAAGGTGCCGCTGGCGGCCTGCCGGCTGGCGCGGCGAATGGAGTAGCCCCCGCCGGCGGCGCTGCCGGCTTCCAGCGCGCTGCCGGCCAGCATGGACTGCAGGGCCTGCTCCACCGTCAGGCGGCCCGAGACCGGGCGGGACTCGGCCCCGCCCACCAGGTCGCCGGACGCGAACACCGGCACCCCGGTCTGGCGTGACAGCTCGGCCAGCGCGCTGGCCAGCGGCTGGGCGGGTACCTTCACGTCGAAGGCCTGCGGTGCCACGGCTTGCGGTGCCTGGGCCAGGGCCGCAGGGCTCCAGCCGGCGAGAAGGGTTCCGAACGCGGCGGCGAGCGCCGCACCCAGGAGGGACTGACGGGGAAAGGAATGCATGGCTTTCTGAAACTCCAGGTAAATCGAACGACAAGGCAGCGGTCCATCGCGGTCCAGGCGCACTGGCCCGCAGTCGGGCGTGGCTTGTGCTTTGTTCCCATGACGTTCGAGCGGGCAGAACGGAGACAGCCCGCGTCCGGTTTCTTTGTCGGGGCGCTGCCCCAGGGTGTCAGCGGGCGCGCAGTTCGACGCCGCCGTCCGCCCGGGCATGCACGGTCAGGGGCAGGATCGTGGGGAGCGCGGCCAGCAAGGCCGCGGAATCGCCCGCGCGGAACCGGCTGGACAGGCGCAGATCGCCCAGGCGCACATCGGCCAGCGTGATCGGCTGGGCGCGGTAGGCGTTGACCGTGGCCAGTGCATCGCGCAGCGGTTCGTTCCTGAACACCAGCCAGCCTTCCCGCCAGGCCGACAGCTGGGCCGGGTCCACGGGGCGCACCGGCTCGGCCCGGCCGTCCTGGAGGGCGAGCAACTGCCCGGGGTGCAGGTCGATCGCTTCGCTTTCTGCGATCGGGTCGTTGCCCGAAGGGGCCGTCAGCGGCTGCACGCGCACGTGCCCGCGCTCCACTCCCACGGTGACGGGGCCGCCCCGGTCGCGCACCGTGAACACGGTGCCCACCACCTCGATGCGCGCGCCACGGGCCAGCACCACGAACGGGCGGTCCACATCGCGGGCCACTTCGAAGCGGATCTCGCCCTGGGCCATCCGCACGCTGCGGTGCTGCCGGTACAGCGCCACGTCGATCGCGCTCCGGGGCGACAGGTCCAGCCGGCTGCCCGGGGCGCCGTCCTGCCCGTCGGCCAGCGACACCTTCAGCACCTGCGCAGTGCGTGTGGCGTAGGCGGCAGTGAACACCGGCTGCTGCCAGAGCCACTGCACGCCGCGTCCGGCCAGCAGCCCGGTGCCCACCAATGCGGCGGCGGACAGCAGCAGGCGCCGCGGCATGCGCCGGGCATTGGGCGACGCAGTGCCCGCGGTCGGGTCGCTGAAATGCGCACGCAGTTCGGTCGAGGCGCTGCCGATCGCCTCCCAACGCCGGCGCGCCTCCTGCGCCGCGGCCTCGTGCTCGCCCGAGCGCTGGCGCCACTGGGCCAGCGT
>NZ_BAAJYT010000486.1:0-1618 GCF_057541515.1 Acidovorax sp. KNOB132 | reverse complement strand
CTGCAGCGCGAGCGGCTGGAGGCCGCGCGCCGTGCGCGCGCCGAGCTGATGCTGTTCGAGACGGCGGTGGGCCCGGTGCAGGCCCTGCGCGGGCAGCACGACCGGCGCTGGCACCTGCCCGAGCCGGTGGAGCCGCTGCCCGTGCAGCGCGAGCTGGACGAAGAACGCGTGCTGATGGAGTCCATCAGCGACGAGTTCGACGTGACGACCTTGCTGGACGTGGACGACCAGATGAGCTACCGCCGCAGCGGCATCGGCCCCGAGGTGACGCGCCGCCTGCGCGCAGGCCACTGGAGCATCCAGCGGCAGCTGGACCTGCACGGCCTGCGCACCGACGAGGCCCGCGAGGCGTTGGGCGAGTTCATCCGACTGGCGCACCGCACCGGCCTGCGCTGCGTGCGCGTGGTGCACGGCAAGGGCCTGGGCTCGCCCGGCAAGACGCCGGTGCTGAAAGGCCGCGTGCAAAGCTGGCTGGTGCAAAAGAAAGAGGTGCTGGCCTTCGTGCAGGCCCGCCCAGCCGAGGGCGGCGCGGGGGCACTCGTGGTGCTGCTGCAGCCGGTGCAGCGGCATTGAGTTTTGAAGGGCGGGCGGTGCACTGCCTGCCACCGCCACCGCAGCGGCCGCGTCAGCCCGCCGGACGGTACTCTGCCCGCACCAGCCCCCGCAGCTCCAGCCGCACGCGCAGGCCCCGAAGGGCCTCGCTTTTGTCCAGCTGCAACTGCCCGCCGTAGGCCTGGGCGATCTGGCTCGCGATGGCCAGGCCCAGCCCGCTGCCCTGCACGGATTCATCGAACCGCACGCCGCGCTGCCCGGCAGACTGCAGCTGCTCGGCGGTCATGCCGGGGCCATCGTCTTCGATGTCCAGGCGCAGGCCCGGGCGATGGGCGCCCTCCTGCCGCGACAGGGTCAGCCGCACCCGCGAGGCGGCCCACTTGCCTGCGTTGTCCAGCAGGTTGCCCAGCACCTCCTGCAGGTCGGCCTGCTCGCCGCGCCACAGCAGGCGGCCCGCGGTGCGGTCGTCCAGCGCCCAGTCCAGTTCCTGCGCGGCATGCAGGCGTTGCATCATCCGCACGACCTGCGACAGGCAGTCGCGCACGTCCACGGCCTGCCCCGCGGCGCCGGGGTGGGCGTGCAGCGCATCGCTCAAGGTGCGGGCTTGGTAGCGGTCCACCAGCTGGGCCATCGCCTCGACCTGCTGGCGCACCTCGCCGCTGGGCACCTGGGGGTGCGCGCTGGCCTGGGCACTGAGCAGGGCCAGGGGTTTCTTGAGGGCATGGTTGAGGTCCACCGCGTGGGCGCGGGCGCGGGCCACGACATGCGCGTTGTGCGCCAGCAGGCCGGCCAGCTCGCTCTGAAGGGGCTGCAGGTCGCGCCCCGTGGGCGCGGCCAGGTGCGCGGCCACATCGGGCCCGTCGCCCTGCGGCGCGCGCAGGGCGGCCAGCAGCGCTTCGAGGCGCCGAAGTGGCGCCAGCCCCACCCGCACCTGCAGCCAGGCCAGGCCCCCGGCGAGCACCATCAGCACCAGCCCGGCCACCACCAGGGTGTGGTCGATCTGGCGCATGCTGGTCTGCAGCTGGGCGGCGGGCCGTAGACCGTGAGCGCACGGGGTGGGTGGCTG
>NZ_BAAJYT010000485.1:0-1637 GCF_057541515.1 Acidovorax sp. KNOB132 | reverse complement strand
CAGCTTCGGCGAGCGCGGCACCGCGCGCAAGACCGTGGCGCGCGCCACCTTCGCGGTGGACCCGGCCGACCCGCGCAACGCGGGCATCGCCGACATCGCGATCGCTCCGCGCGACGCGGCGGGCCGCGTCACCGCCGTGGCCGACGTGGTGATCCTGCAGCCCGAGCGCCCCAACGGCACCTTGCTGGTCGAGGTGCCCAACCGGGGCCGCAAGCTCATCGGCCCGGCGTACGACGATGCACCCGCCACCTATGGCCGCCTGCAGCAGGCGGCCGATGCCGGCGCCGGCTTCCTGCTGGCGCAGGGCTACACGCTGGCCTGGATCGGCTGGCAGGGCGACCTGCCCGTCTCGGGCGGCAGCAAAGGCGCGGCGCTGCTGGGCCTGAACGTGCCCGTGCTGGCCGGCGTGACCGGCCCCTCGCGCGATGAATGGGTGTTCACGCCCAAGCAGGCTGAGGCCGTGCAGACCGTCAAGCTCGCCTACCCGGCGGCCACGCGCGAAGGCGCCCGCCTCACGGTGCGCCCGCGCGCGCAGGACGAGCGCACGCAGCCCGCGGGCCTGGCCTTTCGCTTCGTGGACGACCAGACGCTGGAAATCACCCGCCCCGCCCGCCAGCCGGCCGACGCCATCTACGAGTTCACCTACACCGCGCGCGACCCGCAGGTGATGGGCCTGGGCCTGGTCGCGCTGCGCGACGTGGCCCACTATCTGCGCCACGACGGCAGCGCCGCCAACCCGCTCGCCCACGGCGGCCAGCCGCAGATGCGGCACCTGCTGGGCACCGGCATCTCGCAGTCGGGCCGGGTGCTGCGCGACTTTGTCTACCTGGGCTTCAACGAATCGGCCGACCACCGGCCCGTGTACGACGGCCTGCTGCTGCAGATCCCCGGCGGGCGCCGCAGCTTCACGAGCGCGCGCTTCGGCCAGCCCGCGCGCAACCCGGGCCCCAACACCGACCACGTGTACCCGGTGGACCAGTTCCCCATGGCCTACGAAGCCAGCACCGATCCGCAGACCGGCCGCACCGACGGCCTGCTGCAGCGCTGCCGCGCCACGGCAAGCTGCCCGCGCATCATGCAGGTGGACTCCGAATACGAAATGTGGGCCTCGCACGCGAGCCAGAGCGTGACCGATGCGCGCGGCCACCACCTGGGCTTGCCGCCCGAGGTGCGCGCCTATCTGGTCGCCGGCACCCAGCACTTTGCCGCGGCCGACGCCGTGGCCAAGCCCCAGCCCGGCTGCCGCCTGCCCACCTCGCCCATCTACCCCGGCCCGCTGATGCGCGCGCTGCTGGCCGGCATGAACGACTGGGTGGCCAGCGGCGCCGAGCCGCCCGCCAGCCGTTACCCCAGCGTGGCCGATGGCACGCTGGTGCGCGCTGGCGACCCGGGGCAGTACCGCGGCATCGCCGCCCTGGGCTACCGGGGCCATGCCGTGCCCTCGTTCCGTACCGATGCGGCCACCGGCCTGCCGCGCGTGCTGGGCGAATACCCCGTGCTCGTGCCCCGCACCGATGCCGACGGCATCGCCGAAGGCGCCGTGCGCCTGCCCGCCGTGGCCGTGCCGCGCGCCACCTACGTGGGCTGGAACGCCAAGACGAGCGACCCCGCCGGCATCTGCACCCAGCTGGGCGCCA
>NZ_BAAJYT010000484.1:0-1654 GCF_057541515.1 Acidovorax sp. KNOB132 | reverse complement strand
CGGCGCACCTGCAACTGGCGCCGGGCGCACGGTGTTCGTGCCGTGGCGCCACGACGGCCACCCCGACCACGAGGCCTGCGCCCGCGCCGCCCTGGCGGCGGCCCGCACGGTGGGGGCCTGCTGCATCGAATACCCCGTCTGGGCCCTGGTGCCCGAACACGCGGCCCACGCGCGGCTGCGCCATCGCACGCTGCGGCGCATCGCCGTGGCCGACGACCTGGTGCAGGCCAAGGCCCGGGCCGTGCGCGCCTTCCAAAGCCAGATCCAGCCGGACGGCGGCGTGGCGCCGGTGCTGCCGCCTTCGGCGCTGCAGGCCTGGAGCGGCCGCTTCGAGTGGGCGATGGCCTGACATGGGCGCGCCCCTGGCCGACACCGCGCACTTCGATCAACTGCACGCGCGCAGCGCCGACCCGTGGGGCGTGCACACGCGCTGGTACGAGCGCCGCAAGCGCGATCTGCTGCTGGCCGCGCTCCCCCATCCCCGGTACGCCCAGGGCTTCGAGCCCGGCTGCTCGGTGGGTGGCAATACGGTGGCGCTGGCCGCGCGCTGCGACCGGCTCATCGCATCCGATGCCAGCGCGGCGGCGCTGGAGCGCGCCGCCGCCACGCTGAACGGCGCCAGCCATGTGGCGCTGCGGCACTGGCGCTTTCCGCAGCACTGGCCCGAGGCCCCCAGCGACCTCATCGTGGTGGCGGAACTGGCCTATTACCTGCCGCCGGCCGACTTCGCCCGTTTCCTCGCGCAGGTGCCCGGGCATCTGCAGCGCGGCGGCCACCTGGCGATGTGCCATTGGCGCGCGCCGGTGGCGGATGCGCCGGCCCATGGCGACGGCGTCCACGCGCAGGCGCGGGACACCCTGGCGCTTGACCACGTGGGCGGCTGGTGCGACGAAGACATGCGCATCGACGTGTGGCAGAACGGGGGCGGCACCTCGGTGGCGGAGGCGGGCGGCGCGCAGGAGCGGCTGGCCCGTGCGGCGGAGGGCGCCCCATGATCGGCGTGTGCATTCCGGCGCACGATGAAGCCGCCCTCATCGGCGCCTGCCTGGATTCGGTGTGCGCGGCGGCCGCGCAGGTGCAGGAACCCGTGCGCATCGTGGTCGTGGCCGATGCCTGCCGGGACGCCACGGCGGCCCTGGCGCGCACGTGGGGCTGCGACGTGGTGGAGATCGGCGCGCGCTGCGTCGGCGCGGCGCGGGCGGTGGGCATGGACCACCTGGTCGGGCTCGGCGCCCGCTGGCTGTGCTGCACCGATGCCGACAGCCGCGTGCCGCCGCAGTGGATCACGGCGCAGCTGGCCTGCGCGAGCGATGCCGTGTGCGGCACGATCGGCGTGGAGGACTGGCACGAGCACCCCCTGCACGTGGCGCAGGCCTTCGCATCGCACTACCAGGACCGCAACGGCCACCGGCACATCCACGGCGCCAACCTCGGCGTCTCGTCCGCGGCCTACCGGCGCGCGGGCGGTTTTGCGCCGCTCGTGGCACACGAGGACGTGCGGCTGGTCGAGGCCCTGCTCGCCCAGCAGGCGACGGTGGCGTGGGTGCGCGACCCGCGGGTGATCACCAGCGCACGCTGCATCGCCCGCGCGCCGGAAGGGTTCGCGGCGTGGCTGCAGGCGCGCTGGGCACACGGGGGGGCGGGGTGCCGGCCG
>NZ_BAAJYT010000483.1:0-1654 GCF_057541515.1 Acidovorax sp. KNOB132 | reverse complement strand
GGCGATGCGCTCGCGCGCCGCGCGCAGGCGCTGCGCCAGATCGGCCTGGGCATCGGCAAAGCGCGCGCGAAAACCTTCCGGGTCCATGTCGAACGCCAGGCGCGAGCGCACGATGGCCTGGCGCTCGGCCGGCTCCACCACGTTCGCCAGGCGCACGCAAAGGCCCAGCCGGTCCAGCAGCTGCGGGCGCAACTGGCCCTCTTCCGGATTCATGGTGCCCACGAGCACGAAGCGCGCGGCATGGCGGTGCGAGATGCCGTCGCGCTCCACCACGTTGACGCCGCTGGCGGCCGCGTCCAGCAGCACGTCGACCAGCGCATCGGGCAGCAGGTTGATCTCGTCCACGTAGAGCACGCCGCCGTGCGCGCGCGCCAGCAGGCCGGGCGCAAAGCGCACCGCGTTGCCGGCCATGGCCTGTTCCAGGTCCAGCGTGCCGGCCAGGTGTTCCAGCGATGCGCCCAGCGGCAGCGTGACGAAGGGCGAGCCTTCGATCAGCTCGGCCAGGGCGCGCGCGGCGGTCGATTTGGCCGTGCCGCGCGGGCCTTCGATCAGCACGCCCCCCAGCTGCGGATCAATGGCGGCGAGCAGCAGCGCCTGGCGCAGTTGCGGCTGGCCGGCAACGGCGGCGAAGGGAAAAAGCGCGGGCAGGGAAGGAGTGGCGTCTTGCATGCGGAGGGGTAGGGAAGGCGATGTCAGCGTCGATCGCAGCCTTGGCCATGCGGTCGATGCGGTCCGGCTGCCAGGGGCGGTGTTGCGGGCCGTGTTGCGGCCTGTTGTGCAGATCGGGGGGCGTGGGGTGTCATCCGCGGGCGCCCTCCTGCGCTTGCTCGTGCTCCAGCAGCAGGTCTTGCAGCGCCTGGCGGTAGTCACCCGGCGCCTGCCACAGGCCGCGCTGCATGGCCTCCAAAAGGCGCTCGAGCATGTCGCGCAAGGCGGCGGGGTTGTGGGTGCGCACGAAGTCGCGGGTGCCGGCGTCCAGCACATAGGCATCGGCCACCAGCGCGTAATGGTGGTCGCTCACCTGGCGCGTGGTGGCATCGAAGCCGAACAGGTAGTCCACCGTGGCCGCCATTTCGAAGGCGCCCTTGTAGCCGTGGCGCTTGGCGCCGTCGATCCACTTGGGGTTGGTGACGCGCGCGCGCACCACCCGGCCGATCTCTTCCTTCAGTGTGCGGATGCGGGGCGCCTGCGGGTTGGCATGGTCGCCGTGGTACAGGGCGGGCTGCCGCCCCGACAGGTGCCGCACGGCGGCGGCCATGCCGCCCTGGAACTGGTAGTAGTCGCTGGAGTCGAGCAGGTCGTGTTCGCGGCTGTCCTGGTTCTGCGCCACCACGTCCAGGCCCTGCAGGCGGCGCGCGAGCGCATCGCCCGCGGGCTCGCCCGCGGCATCCTGCCCGTAGGCATGGGCGCTCCAGCCCACGTACGCGCGGGCCAGATCGCCGTCGTCCTGCCAGTCGCCGGTCTGGAACAGGCCGTTCAGGCCCGAGCCGTAATGGCCGGGCGGTGCGCCGAACACGCGCCAGCCGGCCTGGCGGCGTGCAGCGGCCGCGTCGACGCCCCGCTGCTGCAGCGCGGCGCATTCTTCGAGGATGCGGGCGCGGATGGGGTTTTCCTCGGCGTCCTCCGCCTCCAGCGCCGCCACGGCCTGCACGGC
>NZ_BAAJYT010000482.1:0-1665 GCF_057541515.1 Acidovorax sp. KNOB132 | reverse complement strand
CGTGGCGGACCTGCGCGCGCTGGGCATCGTGCCCGTGATGCTCACCGGCGACCACGCCGCAGCGGCCCAGGCGGCCGCGCGCGAGGCCGGCATCGACGAGGTGCAGGCGGGCCTGCTGCCCGAACAGAAACTGTCGGCCATCGCCGCGCTGCAGCAAAAGCACGGCATGACCGCCATGGCGGGCGACGGCATCAACGACGCACCCGCACTGGCCAAGGCCGACATCGGCTTCGCCATGGGCGGCGCCGGCACCGACGTGGCGATGGAGACGGCCGACGTGGTCATCATGAACGACGACCTGCGCCGCGTGGCCGAGACCGTGCGCCTGTCGCGCCACACGCATGCCGTGCTGATGCAGAACATCGTGCTGGCACTGGGCATCAAGGCGGTGTTCTTCGGCCTGGCGCTGGCGGGGCACGCCACCATGTGGATGGCCGTGTTCGCGGACATGGGCGCCAGCCTGCTGGTGGTGGCGAACGGCCTGCGCATGCTGCGCAGCGAATCGCTATCAAAAAAATAGCACTCGGCACAATCGAAATCCCGGCACCGGCCGGTTTTTGCTGAAGTTGCGGCGCGCCACCGGCCGGCACGGGGAGGGACCAGCCCGTGGCCTTGCCGGCTTTCGCGATTTGAACGTCGCGCTTCGCACATTCGCGTGCGGGCGCAGGCGGCCCGTGGGGTAATCATGGGTTCGACACCCCCTAGAATCCGCCCCATTTCACCGGTACCGGGCCGCCAGCCACTCGAACGGCCCCCGGTCCCCGGCCACGCCGCCTTCTCTTCCCGCATGAGCACCCCCACCCCGCCCACCCCGACATCCCCGCCGACCATGGTTCCCCACACCGCCACCGAAGACACCGCCGCCCTGTTCACGGGTGTGCTGCTCATTTCGGTGGGCGTGGGATTTTTCGGCAGCGCCGGCCTGCTCACGGGCGGCACGGCGGGGCTGGCCTTTCTGTTGCACTACGCGACCGACATGGGCTTCGGCAAGCTCTTCTTTCTGCTCAACCTGCCGTTCTACTGGCTGGCCTGGCGCAAGATGGGGCGCAGCTTCACCCTGAAGACCTTCGTGGCCGTGGTGCTGCTGTCGGTGCTGACCGAGGCCCAGCCGGGCCTGATGGAATTCGTCGCGCTGCAGCCGCTCTATGCCGCGGTGGCGGGCGGGCTCATCACGGGCACGGGCTTTCTGGTGCTGTTCCGCCACCGGTGCAGCCTGGGCGGCATGGGCATCCTGGCGCTGTACCTGCAGGACCGCTACGGCTGGCGCGCGGGCAAGGTCCAGATGGCAGTGGACTGCTGCATCGTGCTGCTGGCGCTGTTCACGGTGGACCCCATGCGCGTGCTCTGGTCCATCGCGGGCGCCGTGGCGCTCAACCTGGTCGTGGCGATGAACCACCGCCCGGGCCGCTACATGGCCATGTAGCCGGCGCAGGCTCCGACCGGAACTCCCGCAGCGCGGGGCTATCATTCCCGCCTATGCGCCGCGGCATGTTCCTCTTTCTCATCGTGCTCATGGCCCTTCGGGGTCTGGCGGGCAATGCCATGGCGGCCGGCATGCTGCCGGCGGTGGGCACGGCGGCGCACGCGGCCCATGCAGCGGCCGAACCGCGATCCGGCACGCCCCCGGCGCACACCCTCCACACCGCGGCACCCTCCGATGCCGCG
>NZ_BAAJYT010000481.1:0-1666 GCF_057541515.1 Acidovorax sp. KNOB132 | reverse complement strand
CGCGGCGGGGCCGGGCGCTCACCGCCCGGCACGCCACGCGGTGGCCATGGTGGGCGACGGCGTGAACGATGCGCCGGCCCTGGCCGCCGCCGACGTGGGCATGGCCATGGGCAACGGCACCGATGTGGCCATGCAGGCCGCGGGCATCACCCTGATGCGCGGCGACCCCCGGCTGGTGGCCGCGGCGCTGGACATTTCGCACCGCACGGTCGCCAAGATCCGGCAGAACCTGTTCTGGGCGTTTGCCTACAACGTGGCCGGCATTCCCCTGGCCGCACTGGGCTACCTGAGCCCCGTGGTGGCGGGCGCGGCCATGGCCCTCAGCTCGGTGAGTGTGATGGCGAACGCTTTGCTATTGAAGCGCTGGCGCGTTTGATAGTTACATTCGGTTAAAAGTCGGCAGGTCTGGCACACTGCAACGTTTGGTTGCATATGGTGGGCATCCTTTTGCTGGTCACCGAAGAGATTAGAGGACGACAACTATGAATTTCTTTTCGCTCATGCGGGGTTTTTCCATCCGCGTACGCATGCTGGGTGCGATTGGCGTGGTGCTGGGTTTGCTGGGATTGCTGGGGGGCGCAGGCATGCTGGGCATGTTCCGCATCCACGCGATGAGCGAGGAATTCATGGCGAATTCCTTCTCCGAGGTGGGCTACATGGCCGAGCTGCGCGGCGAGATGGGAGCCATCCGCCAGTTCGAGAAGGACATGATCATCCAGTACGAGAAGCCCGAGGGCGTCAAGCAGGCGCACACGGCCTGGCTGGCCAGCCTGGACCGCGCCAAGAAGGTCGCGGCCCGCTTCCTCGAAGGCCCCGAAGACCCGGACAACGCCCTGGTGCGCGACATCGTCAAGCGGCTGGACAGCTACCGCGAACAGTTCGCGCACGTGGCGCGGCAGCTGGAGGCCGGCGGCTACGACACGGCCACCATCGCCAACCGCATGAGCGGCAAGGCCGTGGCAGAGTTCGCCGAGGCCGACAAGCTCATGGTCCAGCTCGATACCAGCCTGCGCAACGAGGTGGCCGAGGTGGCCGCCCGGCAAAAGCAGGTGTCTGGCGAAACCCAGTGGCTGTTCGTGCTGGCGGTGCTCATCACCATCGTGGTGGTGGTGCCGCTGACCTTGCTCAACATGGTGTCCATCTGCCGTCCGCTGGCCGAGGCCCAGCGCATGGCGCAGGCCATTGCCGGCGGCGACCTCTCGCAGCGGGTGCAGGTGGAGGGCCGCGACGAAGTGGCCGACCTGCAGCGCGCGCTGGACGACATGCAGCAGGGCCTGGGGGCGCTGGTCTCGCAGGTGCGCGATGCGAGCGGCAGCATCGCCACCGCCAGTGCCGAAATCGCCACTGGCAACCAGGACCTGTCCGGCCGCACCGAGCAGACGGCCAGCAACGCCCAGGAGGCCGTGGCCTCGCTGGCGGAGCTCACCACCACGGTGCAGCAGACGGCATCGTCCTCGCAGGTGGCCAACCAATTGGCGTCGTCCGCCTCGGGCATCGCCACGCGCGGCGGCAGCGTGGTGCAGCAGGCCGTGGCCAGCATGCACGAGATTTCCAGCTCCAGCCGCAAGATCAGCGACATCATCGGCGTGATCGACGGCATCGCCTTCCAGACCAACATCCTGGCGCTGAACGCGGCCGTGGAAGCCGCCCGCGCGGGCGAGCAGGG
>NZ_BAAJYT010000480.1:0-1672 GCF_057541515.1 Acidovorax sp. KNOB132 | reverse complement strand
CCTAGTATCGATTGTGCTGGAGGCCTTTTTGTCTCAAAGCCTCGTCAGGTGCGCGGCAGGGCGTAGGCGATCAGCCAGTCCCCCGTGCGCGTACCGAGCGAGCCGTGTCCGCCCGCCGCCACCACGATGTACTGCCGGCCATCGGCCCCGGTGTAGGTCATCGGGGTGGCCTGGCCGCCCGCGGGCAGGCGGCTCTTCCACAGTTCGTTGCCGTTGGAGACGTCGTAGGCCCGCACGTAGTAGTCGAGCGTGCCGGACAGGAAGGCCACGCCGCCGGCCGTGGTCACCGGGCCGCCCAGGTTGGGCACGCCCATCTTGAACGGCACGGGCACGGGGGCCAGGTCGCGCACGGTGCCGTTCTTGTGCTTCCAGATGATCTTGCCCGTGGTCAGGTCCGCGCCGGCCACGTAGCCCCAGGGCGGCGCCTGGCAGGGAATGCCCAGCACCGAGACGAAGGGCTTCAGGCGCACGGCGAACGGCGCGCCCACGTTTTCGTTCAGCGCGGGCAGCATGCCGTGCGGTGGCGCGCCGCCGGGCTGGACCAGCAAGGTGGTGTCGTCGGTGCGCGGGATCAGCTGCGAGGTGAAGGCCAGGTAGGTGGGCGTGGTGAACGCCATCTCGCGCTGCGGGTCCACGGCCACGCCGCCCCAGTTGAACACGCCGAAGTTGCCGGGATAGACCAGGGTGCCGCGGGTGGAGGGCGGGGTGAAGCGGCCTTCGAAGCGCAGCTTCTCGAACGCGATGCGGCACATGAGCTGGTCAAAGAGGGTCACGCCCCACATGTCCGCGCCGGTGAGCGGTGCGGGGTCGAACGACAGGGCCGATTTGGGCTGCGTGGGCGCGGTGCGGTCGCCCTCGGCGGCGCCCTGGGGGGCGGGCACCTCGGTGACTGGCAGGATGGGGGTGCCGGTGCGACGGTCGAGCACGAAGACCTCGCCCTGCTTGGTGGGCTGCACCAGCGCGGGCACGCGCTCGCCCTTGACGGTCAGGTCCACCAGGCTGGGCTGCGCGGGCACGTCGTAGTCCCACAGGTCGTGGTGCACGGTCTGGAAGTGCCAGCGCACGCGGCCGGTGGCCAGTTCGAGCGCCACGACGGAGGACGAATAGCGCTCCACCTCGGGGCTGCGGCGGCCGCCCCACTGGTCGGGCGGCTGGTTGCCCATGGGCACGTAGACCAGGCCCAGGGTTTCATCCACGCTGGAGATCGACCAGCTGTTGGGCGAATTGGCGGTGTAGGTCTCGCCGGGGCCGATGGGCGCGGTGGCCTCGGGCTTGGCCGAATCCCAGTTCCACACCAGCGCGCCGGTGTGCACGTCGTACGCGCGGATCACGCCGGACTGCTCCTTGGTGGAGGCGTTGTCCAGCACGGTGCCGCCAATGATGACGAGATCGCGCGTGACCACGGCGGGCGAGGTGGAGTAGTAAGCGCCGGGGCGGCGGTTGGGCATGCCGGTCCACAGGTCGATCTGCCCGGTGCCGTTGCCGAAGTCGGTGCACAGGCCGCCGGTGCGCGGGTCCAGCGCGAGCAGCCGGCCATCGGCCGTGGGCATGAACAAACGCCCTTCGCAGGACGCCGTGGGCAGGGCGGGTGCCGAGGCCGGCACGGGTGTGGCCGGCGTGGCTGTGGGTGGGGAAGAGGGCGCTGGCGCGGCCGTCGGAACGGCCGCGGCGC
>NZ_BAAJYT010000479.1:0-1687 GCF_057541515.1 Acidovorax sp. KNOB132 | reverse complement strand
GGCGGGCGCCGCCAGCCACAGCGACACCATCGGCAGCAGGAGCGCCAGCGTGGCCGCCCAGTGCGATGGCGCCGCCGCGATGGAGGCTATTGCCACGGCCAGGCCGAGCGCCATGCCCGGGGCCATCTGCCGGTAAAAGCCCCGCACGCCCGGCCGGGGGCGCTGGCCGGACTGCGCCGCGGTCGTCCATTCCAGCAGGTGGCGGCGGGTGGCGAACATTCTGGCCAGCGTGCGCACCAGGGCATCGCCCATGCGCCAGGCCTGGTCCGCCAGCAGGCTCCAGGCCAGGACGGTCTGGGCGCAGGCCATCCGCGCATCGGCGGCCAGCACCCGCCATTGGCTGCGCAGCCGCACGCCCGGCCGGTGCGACCAGGCGCTGGAGAGCAACGGCAGGCAGGAAGGAATGGCCAGCAACAGCAGCACCAGCAGCATGGCGACGGCGGCGGGCGCCGTGGGCATTGCCCAGGCCATGCCCAGCGCCAGCAGCGCCGATGGCGCCAGCAGCGAGCGGCGCAGGTTGTCGATCATCTTCCAGCGCCCCACGGCGGACACGGCCTGGGGCCCGCTCCAGTGGCCCATGATCCAGGGCAGCAGCTGCCAGTCGCCCCGGGTCCAGCGGTGCTGGCGCCGCGCGGCCACGTCGTAGCGGGCGGGGGCTTCCTCGATCAGTTCGATGTCGGAGGCCAGGCCGGCGCGCGCGAAAGTGCCTTCGAAGAGATCGTGGCTCAGCAGGGTGTTGTCCGGCACCCGGCCCTGCAGCGATGCTTCGAAGGCATCCACGTCGTAGATGCCCTTGCCGGTGTACGAGCCTTCGCCGAAGAGGTCCTGGTAGACGTCCGAGATGGCCATCGCATAGGGGTCCATGCCGCCCGGGCTGGAGGAGATCCGCTGGTAGAACGAGCCCTGGCTGCCGGTGGGCAGCGAGGGCGTGATGCGCGGCTGCAAGATGGCGTAGCCGCCCACGACGCGTTGCGACACCGGGTCGAACCGGGGGCGGTTGAGCGGGTGGGCCATCTTGCCCACCAGGCGCAGCGCCGCGTCGCGCGGCAGCCGCGTGTCGGCGTCCAGCGTGATCACGTAGCGCACGCCCTGCGGCACGGCCGGGGTGGGCACGAAGCTGGTGTCCGCCGCGCCGCGCAGCAGCCGGTTCAGCTCATGGAGCTTGCCCCGCTTGCGCTCCCATCCCATCCAGGTGCTCTCCGCCGCATTGAACAGGCGGCGGCGGTGCAGCAGCAGGAATCGCGGCCCCTGCGGCGCGGGGCCGTGGCGCAGATTCAGCGCCGCGATGGCCTGCTCGGCCAGTGCGACGAGGGGGGCATCGGAGGGCAGGTCCTGCGTGGGCGCATCCACGCCATCGGCCACCAGCGCGAAGGCGATGTCGCCCTCTCCGCCCGCCAGGTAGTGCACCTCCAGCCGCTCGATCTGCTCCAGCAGATCCGCCGCGCTGGTGAACAGCGTGGGCATGGCCACCAGGGTGCGCATCGAGGCCGGAATGCCCCCGGCCAGCTCCAGCCCGGGCAGGGGCGCCGCGCCCAGGCGCCAGGCCACCAGTCGGTGCACCAGGCTGGTGGCGACCTCGGAGGCGGGCAGCAGCAGGCCCAGCAGCCACAGTGCGGTCAGCCACGCGCCTGCGCCCACGGGCAGCACGAGCCAGCCCGCGGCGCACAGCGCGCCCGTGGTCAGCGCG
>NZ_BAAJYT010000478.1:0-1691 GCF_057541515.1 Acidovorax sp. KNOB132 | reverse complement strand
CTGCGGCGGCGGCGAGGAGCGCACGCGCGCGGCCATGGCGCTGATCGCCCGCCTGGAGCCCCGGCCCGGCCGCGCCTTCGCCGAGGTGGAGCGCAACATCATCGTGCCCGACGTCATCGTGAAGAAGACCGGGCGCGGCACGCAGCAGAACTTCAGCGTGCAGCTCAACCCCGATGTGATGCCGCGCCTGCGCGTGCACGACATCTACGCCGGCGCGCTGCGCGGCAACCGTGGCGGCGAGGGCCACCAGGGCCTGCAGCAGCGGCTGCAGGAGGCGCGCTGGTTCATCAAGAACATCCAGCAGCGCTTCGACACCATCCTGCGCGTGTCGCGCGCCATCGTGGACCGGCAGAAGAACTTCTTCGTGCACGGCGAGCTGGCCATGCGGCCGCTGGTGCTGCGCGACATCGCCGATGAACTGGGCCTGCACGAGTCCACCATCAGCCGCGTGACCACGGCCAAGTACATGGCCACGCCGCAGGGCACGTACGAACTCAAGTATTTCTTCGGCTCGGGCCTGGGCACCGAGACCGGGGGTAACGCCTCCAGCACGGCGGTGCGGGCACTCATCAAGCAGTTCGTCTCGGCCGAGAGCCCGGCCAAGCCGCTGTCGGACAGCCAGATCGCCGAGATGCTGAAGGAGCAGGGCATCGAGTGCGCGCGCCGCACCGTGGCCAAGTACCGCGAGGCGCTCAAGATCGCGCCGGCCAACCTGCGCAAGGCGCTGTAGCGCCTGCGCCGCGAAAGACGCCGGCCCCTCAGCCCAGCAGTTGCGGATTCAGCCGCCAGACCGTGAAGTTCAGCGCGGCGGCGAAGGTGATCCAGGCCAGGTAAGGCACCAGCAGCGCCCCGGCCAGCGGCCGCAGCCGCCAGAACGCCACCAGGGTGGCGGCCACGCAGCACCACAGCAGGCCGATGTCGGCCAGCGCCCAGGCGCCCTGGTGCCACTGGAAGAACAGCCAGCTCCACAGCGCATTGAGCGCCAGCTGCACGGCGAACAGCCACAGCGCGCGCCGGCGCAGGGCCCCTGCGGGCTCGCGCCATACCAGCCAGGCGGCAACGCCCATCATGGCGTACAGCGCGCTCCACACCGGACCGAACAGCCAGGCGGGCGGCGCCCAGGCCGGCTGGGTGAGCTGGGCGTAGAACTGCGGCGCCTGGACCGATGCGATGCTGCCGACCGCAGCAGCCACGAAGGCGATCGCGAGCCAGCCGGCCAGGGCGAGCCAGGTGCGTGGCGTGAGGGGGGCTCGGCCGGGGCGGGCCGGCGCCGAAGGGGTGCGCGAGGGCAGGGTGGGGGTCATCGCGCCATCATGGCCGCCAGGGGGCCTTGGCGCCGTCAGCGAAGGCCGAAAAGAGGGCGCACGCGGGCTTGAATGCCACCCGGCGCCCCTGTCCTTTATCGCTGGATTGGGGCTGCCACGCCCCAGGCCTGAGCCCGATCGCCATGCGGTCGGGTTATTTTGCTATCAAATATATAGCTATATGCCCTAGTGCTTATTGTGCTGGAGGCCATTTTTTTATCGCATGGTCAGGGCGCGGTTCGTTCCGGCCGCCGGACCGCCCCGCGACGGCGCTGCGGCCCCGTGGGCGTCGAGCTTGAAGCCGGCGACCGCGTCGGCCAGTTGCGCCGCCTGCTGCTGCAGCGACTGCGCGGCGGCGGTGGCCTCTTCCACCAGCGCGGCGTTCTG
>NZ_BAAJYT010000477.1:0-1697 GCF_057541515.1 Acidovorax sp. KNOB132 | reverse complement strand
CCAGCAGCTCGGGGGGCGCGGGGGCCAGGTTCTCGTGCCAGGACGGCACCACGACGATCTGCGCCCGACGCAGCACCGCGAGGCTGTGCGCCACGTCGATGCCGAACCCGGCGGACGTGCGCATCGGGCCGGGCGCCAAGCCGCACACGCGCAGCCGGTAGCGCGGTGCGCCTTGCGCCGTGCGGTCCTCGCCGAACACCAGGCAGGGCACCGAAAGGTGAAAGGGGCTGATGCCGTCGAAGGCGACGACGGCGACAGTGTCCGGGGTGGGCTGGGAAGGGGTTCGCATGATGGCCCGATTCTATCGATCGGTGTCGATCCAGCCACTTTCAGCGGTGGCGCGGAAAGCGAACAATCACCTCCGACCCTTCCGCCGCTTCAGGCCCCCCCTTCGAAAGGACTTCGAGAATGCCCTCCACCCCCACAACTCCCCGCCGCGCCCTGGTCGTCATCGACGTGCAGAACGAGTACTTCGCAGGCGGCAACCTGCCCATCGAATACCCGCCGGTGGCCGACACACTGCCCAACATCGCCCGCGCCATGGACGCCGCTCAGGCCGCCGGCGTGCCGGTGGTGGTGGTGCAGCACACCGCGCCCCCGGGCGCGCCCGTGTTCGACAAGGCCACGGACCGCTGGCAACTGCACCCGGAAGTGGCACGCCGGCCTGCCGACCACCGCATCGAGAAGCAGCTCGCCAGCGTCTTTGCGAACACCGACCTGGCCGACTGGCTGGCTGCCCGCGGCATCGACACGCTGACCGTGGTGGGCTACATGACGCACAACTGCGACGCCAGCACGGTGTTCGAGGCCGCGCACCGGGGTTTGGCCGTGGAGTTCCTGAGCGATGCCAGCGGCGCCCTGCCTTATGCCAATGCGGCCGGCCGCGTGAGCGCCGAGGAAATCCACCGCGTGTTCAGCGTGGTGTTCCACAGCAACTTCGCGGCGGTGGCGACCACCCGGGACTGGCTGGCGGCCGTGCAGGCCGGCCAGGCCCTGCCGAAGGGCGATGTGTATTCGTCGAACCAGCGCGGGCGCGAGGCCGCCTGAACAGTAGTGCAGTAGCGGCGAACACCGACCCGTCGGCGCTCCCTGCGGAGCGCGAGGGGGTCGCTCAGGGCCAGAAGGGCCCGAGCCGCTCGATGCGCTGCGACTGCACGGCGGCCAGGCGGGCGGGCTCGACGCGCCCGGGTGCGATCTCGGCCAGGGGCTGCAGCACGAAGGCCCGCTCGCCCATGCGCGGATGGGGCACAGTGAGTTCCGGGGTGTTGATGCGCTCGTCGCCGTACAAAAGCACGTCCAGGTCCAGCGTGCGCGGCGCGTTGCGGTAGGGCCGCTCGCGGCCAGCCGCCTGCTCGATGGCCTGCAGGGCATGCAGCAGGTCGATCGCGGCCAGCGGGGTGGCCAGTTCGGCCACGGCATTCCAGTAGTCCGGGCCACCGGCATCCACCGGTGCGCTGCGGTACAGCGACGACACTCGCAGCAAACGGCTGCCGGGCCATTGCGCCATGGCATCGAGCGCGCCGAGCAGCGCTGCCCGCGCATCGCCCAGGTTGGCGCCCAGGCCGATCCAGGCGGAGACCGGGGTGCCTGGGCCGCCCGCCGGAAAGGACACCGCCGCCATGCCGTGCCCTGCCCCGTTCAATCGCCCGAAGGGCCGGACGAGGCCGCGGGGGGCCGCGCCCTCGCCGCCACCACCG
>NZ_BAAJYT010000476.1:0-1699 GCF_057541515.1 Acidovorax sp. KNOB132 | reverse complement strand
GTCAGCTACAACCACGACGCCACCGGATCGATCACCAGGAAGGGCGACAGCTACCTGCACTATGGCGTGGACGGCCGCATCGCCAAGGCCGGACCCAACGCCGACCCGGCCAACGCACTGGCGGTGAGCTACACCTACAACGCCCTGGGGCAGCGCGTGTTCAAGAGCGATGCGCGGCTGTCCGGGGCCAACAACCCCGCCATCACCACGCAGACCGTCTATGCGGAGGACGGCATCGGCAGCACCGTGCTGGGGCAGTACGGCAGCCGGCGGAGCAGCGACAGCGCGGCACCGGCGGGCGAAATGGACAGCACCGAGGTCATCTACCTGCCCACCGTGAACGGGCCGATGCCCATCGCCGCGCAGATCAACGGCAGGCTGTATGCCATCGATGCGGACCACCTGAACACGCCGAGACGCCTGACGAACACGCAGGGCCAGGTGGTGTGGCAATGGCTGATCACGGGGTTTGGGGAGGCCAACCCGACGACGGGAGCGACCGGCTACGCACAGAGCGGGCAGGGCAGTTCCAACTATGCGGAAGCCATCAAGTTCGACCTGCGGTATCCGGGGCAGGTGTTCGATGAGGAAACCCAACTGAACTACAACCTGAACCGGTCTTATGACCCGCCTTCGGGGCGTTACTTCCAGGCCGACCCGATTGGGCTGGATGGAGGATGGAATCGTTATGGATATGTGGGCGGGAATCCGCTGAAATTTGCCGATCCGACGGGCCTCAAGCACAAAGCGAATAGCGCTCATTGTTCGGCTTTACGTAAGAAAATTCAAAACCTGAATAACGACTTGGATGATCGTTGGAGTGATTTGGCGGCAGACCGACTAAACTTGCCTGAACGTCTTGGGCCGGGCGAGTTACTTAGCCAAACCAAGCGCGGTCACAGAACGATGATTAATGATCGTGAAAGTAATCTGCGCAAGTTCGAAAAACGGTATTCGGACGAGTGTGAGGATGACGACGATAACAGCAGTAGCCAAAGCTGCGATACCGGTTGCGCGGCTGCTAGCGCGGCGGCCACTGTCGGTGTGGGGTATGTTGCATACCGTTGTCTTCGCATGCTGCCATCGTTGTTTCCACCCATGTGGCCAACGATTCCCGCCAATGTCGTTCTTCCTTGATGCATCATGAATTTGATTCCATTCATACAGAGGCTCTCTGCCGCCGTTGTGGCCAAAGACAAAACGGAATTTCAAGAAGTTTGCTTTGATCTGGAGTACACCCAACTGGAATGTGAGTTCTGGTCGCAAGAGGTATTTGACTTCTTTGCTAATGCGCTACAAGACAAAGCGACTTGCAGTGTGACGGGCAGCAGCAGCTTGGTCATGAGTCTTTACAACGACTTTAATAAGCTGACAAAGCCACAAATTGCGAATCTGATAGCAATCTTCGATGAGAATGCAGAAGATTATGGCGACGAAATTTTGCGTCACTCAGTGAGCGATATGGTTGCGCGAAAATATCCAGCTGAGACGGCCATGAAGCTTTTTAAAAAATGGCGACAGAGCACCTCTTCGGAGTGCTTGCATATGGCGCAAGTGGGGTTGGAGATTCTAATAATGACGGGCCGCCTCGATTCAAATACTGAAAAATCTGCAAGGTTACTTCTCGGATCGACTAGATGAGTTACTGAAAAATAAAAAGCTAATGGCTGGGCTTTGCGCAGACCCCCGGCAACCCCGC
>NZ_BAAJYT010000475.1:0-1701 GCF_057541515.1 Acidovorax sp. KNOB132 | reverse complement strand
GCTGCACGACATCGGCAAGATCGGCATCCCCGACCGCATCCTGCTCAAGCCCGGCAAGCTCACGGTGGAAGAGTTCGAGGTCATGAAGACGCACACCACGCTGGGCCGCAATGCCATCGAGGACGCCGAGCGCCGCCTGGGCATGCGCGTGGCCTTTCTGAGCGTGTCCAAGGAGATCGCCTACAGCCACCAGGAAAAGTGGGACGGCAGTGGCTATCCGGAGGGCCTGGCGGGCGATGCCATTCCCGTCTCGGCCCGGCTCATGGCGGTGGCGGACGTGTACGACGCGCTCATCAGCAAACGCATCTACAAGCCCGCGTACTCGCACGAACAGGCCTGCGCCACCATCGTGCGGGGCCGCGGCACGCATTTCGACCCCGACATGGTGGATGCCTTCGTGGACCTGGCCGACGACTTCCGCCACATCGCGCTCAAGTACCCCGACCCGGAATAGGCCCACACGGGCCACGGGCCCGAAAAGAAAAAAGGGACTGCCGCTCGGCCCGTGGGCCGCAGCGGCAATCCCTTCGCGCGGGCGCTGCCGGTCAGCGGGCGCCGGTGGCGGCTTCGCCGTCCTCGGCCGGGGTGGCCGGCACCACGTCGTCCAGGCCGTCCGTGGGCAGCGAGAGGTTGGCCGCCGCCTGGCGCACGGCCGCCTTGTCGCCGGCGCTGGCGAACTGGCTGTACTTGGTGAGGATGGGCACCAGCTGGCCGTAGATGCGCGGTGCGCCGGCCAGGCATTCGCGCTGCTCCAGGAAGTCCGCCTCGCCCGTGAAATTGCCGACCAGGCCGCCGGCCTCGGTCACCAGCAGCGAGCCGGCCGCCACGTCCCAGATCGACAGGCCGGTCTCGAAGAACGCTTCGGTGTAGCCCGCGGCCACGTAGGCCAGGTCCAGCGCGGCGGCGCCCGGGCGGCGCAGGCCGGCGGTGCGCTGCATCACGTCGGCCATGATGTTCAGGTAGTTCTTGAAGTTGTCGCCCGGGCGGAACGGAAAGCCGGTGGAGATCAGGCATTCCTTGAGCTGCGTGCGCTTGGAGACGCGGATGCGGCGCTCGTTCAGGTAGGCGCCGCGGCCCTTGGTGGCGGCGAAGAGGTCGTTGCGGGTCGGGTCGTAGATGACGGCCTGCTCGACCTTGCCGCGCACGGCCAGCGCGATGCTCACGCAATAGACCGGAAAGCCGTGGATGAAGTTGGTGGTGCCGTCCAGCGGGTCGATGATCCAGACGAACTCCGAATCCTTCGCGCCGTACTCGCTGCCCGATTCCTCGGCCAGGATGCCGTGGCCGGGGTAGGCCGTGAGCAGCGTCTCGATGATGGCCTTTTCGCTCGCGTGGTCCACCTCGGTCACGAAATCGTTGATCTGCTTTTGCGAGATCCGCACGGATTCCACGTCCAGGGCCGCGCGGTTGATGATGGCGCCGGCGGCGCGTGCGGCCTTGATGGCCACGTTGAGCATGGGGTGCAGATTGGTCGACATTGGATTGTGGCGTGGGCCGGGCGCGCGGCAAGGGCGGCCTGGCGGTTCAGGAACGGGGAATGGCGCCCCGGCGATGCGGACGGCGACAATGAGCGCGCGATTTTACCCGTACTGCCTTTTTTCACCGACCGCGCGCCATGAAGACCCGTTTCATCCTCCTCCACACCAGCCATGCCGGCAACGTCGGCGCCGCCGCCCCGCGCCATCGAGGCTGCCTCGGAGG
>NZ_BAAJYT010000474.1:0-1704 GCF_057541515.1 Acidovorax sp. KNOB132 | reverse complement strand
CGGCGATGGCCGCGCGGCTGGCGCAACTGGCCTGACGCCCAGGCGCGTGAGCCCTGGCAGGGCGCGCTGACGGCCCGGCCAGGGCGCGGTGGGACAATCGCGCTCCGGCTCCATCGGGCCGCCCGCAGCGGGCACAACGCAAACGCACAGAGGATTTCCATGGCAGGTTTGAAAGCCGGCGCACCCACGCCGCAGTCGATCACGGTGCACGAGGCATCGCGCGTGCTGGAGGTGGTGTTCTCGGACGGTGCGGCCTTCCGCATCCCGTTCGAGCTGATGCGCGTGTACTCGCCCTCCGCCGAGGTGCAGGGCCATGGCCCCGGCCAGGAGGTGCTGCAGACCGGGCAGCGCCACGTCACGCTCGCGGGGCTGGAGCCGGTGGGGAACTACGCGGTCAAGCCCACGTTCTCCGACGGCCACGACACGGGCATCTTCTCGTGGGATTACCTCTACGAACTCGGCCAGCGCCAGGACGCGCTGTGGGCCGACTACCTGCGCCGGCTGGACGAGGCCGGCGCCGATCGCGACACGCCGATGCCGCCCCGGCGCGGCGGTGGCGGCCATTCGCACGGTTCCGGCGGCTGCGCGCACTGACGGCGGCGGGCCCGCTCGGCGCGCGCCCCAGCGTCCAAATTGCGACAGATGCCCCATGCAGGTGCGGGGTTGTCGCTGTACGAGCGGGGCCCGCGCCCCTAGCATCGCGGAATGAGCACCACGCATTTCGGATTCCAGTCGGTCGATGAAGCGGAAAAGGCGCGCCGCGTGCGCGGCGTTTTTCGACTCCGTCGCATCGAAGTACGACGTCATGAACGACCTCATGTCCGGTGGCCTGCACCGCGCATGGAAGGCCTACACGGTCATGGTCGCCAATCTGCGCGAGGGCCACCGCGTGCTCGACATCGCGGGCGGCACGGGCGATCTGGCGAAGGCCTTCGCCAAAAAGGTCGGCGCATCGGGCGAGGTGGTGCACACCGACATCAATGAAGCCATGCTGCGCGTGGGGCGCGACCGCCTCATCGATGCCGGCGTGGTGCTGCCCACGCTGGTCTGCGACGCCGAGAAGCTGCCCTTTCCCGATGGCCACTTCGACGTGGTGAGCGTGGCCTTCGGCCTGCGCAACATGACGCACAAGGACCAGGCCCTTGCCGAGATGTGCCGCGTGCTCAAGCCGCGCGGCCGCCTGCTCGTGCTGGAGTTCTCCAAGGTGGCCAAGCCGCTGGAGAAGGCCTACGACTGGTATTCCTTCAAGGTGCTGCCCCAGCTGGGCCGGATGGTGGCCGGCGACGACGCGAGCTACCGCTACCTCGCCGAGTCGATCCGCATGCATCCGGGGCAGGAAGAACTCAAAACCCTCATGCAGAAAAATGGCTTTGGGCATGTGGACTATCACAACATGACGGGGGGAATCGTTGCTTTGCATGTTGGAATCAAGTGCTGAGCCGCCTTGCGTTTTCGTTCGCAGCCGGCACCTATCTATAAATTGGAGATGACATGATGAAACTGTGGTCCGTGGCGCTGGTCGCCATGTTGTTGGTGGTGCATGCCGATGCGGATGCGCGCCGCATGGGCGGCGGCAAGTCCGTTGGCAAGCAGTCGAGCAATGTGACGCAGCGCGAGGCGGCTTCGCCTCCGCCCGCTGCGCCCGGCGCACCGGCGCAGAACGTCAACAGCGCGGCGGCTGCCAAGCCCGCCGCCGCACCGGCA
>NZ_BAAJYT010000473.1:0-1718 GCF_057541515.1 Acidovorax sp. KNOB132 | reverse complement strand
ACGCCGCAGCGCACCGCGCGGGAAAGCTGCGCGACGGCCTGCCCCACGCCGGCACGGTAACCGAGGCCCTCTATGCCGCGGGCTATGGATCGCAGGGGCGCTTCTACGAAGAGGCTGGCCGCGTGCTCGGCATGGCGCCCAGCCGCTACCGCACCGGGGGGGCGCAGGTGCGCATCCGCTTCGCGGTGGGCCAGTGCAGCCTGGGCGCGGTGCTGGCGGCGGCCAGCGAGCGGGGCCTGTGCGCCCTGCTGCTGGGCGACGACCCCGACGCGCTGGTGCGCAATCTGCAGGACCGCTTTCCGCGCGCGGAACTGCTCGGGGCCGATGCCGCGTTCGAGCAGTGGATGGCGCAGGTGATCGGCTTCGTTGATGCGCCCCGGCGCGGGCTGGCCCTGCCGCTGGACGTGCAGGGCACGGTGTTCCAGCAGCGGGTGTGGACCGCGCTGCAGGCCATCGCCCCCGGCGAGACGGCCAGCTACGCGCAGATCGCCGAGCGCATCGGCGCGCCGCGCGCGGTGCGGGCCGTGGCCCAGGCGTGCGGGGCCAATGCCCTGGCCGTGGCCATTCCGTGCCACCGGGTGGTGCGCACCGACGGCGCGCTCTCCGGCTACCGCTGGGGCGTGGAGCGCAAGCGGGCGCTGCTGGACAAGGAGGCCCAGGCATGAGCGCGCGCGACCCGTGCGCCATCGACTGGAACGCCGTGGCCCAGGCGCTGGACGGCCAGGGCTGGGCCGTGATCGACGCGCTGCTGCCCGCGGCCGACTGCCGCGCCCTTGCCGGCCTCTACACGCAGCCTGCGCGCTTTCGCAGCCGCGTGGTGATGGAGCGCCACGGCTTCGGGCGTGGCGAATACCAGTACTTCCAGTACCCGCTGCCCGAGGCCATCGCGGCGCTACGCACCGGGCTCTATCCGCACCTCGTGCCGGTGGCCAACCGGTGGCAGGCGGCCCTGGGCCTGGAAGACCGCTTTCCGGCGGACCACGCGGCGTTCATCGCGCGGTGCCATGCGGCCGGCCAGACGCGCCCCACCCCGCTGCTGCTGCAGTACGGCCCCGGCGACTACAACTGCCTGCACCAGGATCTGTATGGCGCGCACGTGTTTCCGCTGCAGGTGGCCGTGCTGCTCTCCGCGCCGGGGACCGATTTCACGGGTGGGGAGTTCGTGCTGACCGAGCAGCGCCCGCGCATGCAGTCGCGGCCCGAGGTGGTGCCGCTGCGCCAGGGCGATGCGGTGGTGTTCGCGGTGCACCATCGGCCGGTGCAGGGCACGCGCGGGCCCTACCGCGTGCAGATGCGGCACGGCGTGTCGCGGGTGCGCTCGGGACAGCGGCACACGATGGGCCTCATTTTTCATGACGCGGCCTGACGGCAAGGCCCCCGGTGGTGGCCCTGGCCTCGGCCCTTCTTCGCTCACTCCATGACCGACGACCTGTTCGACACCGATGAAGCGCCGGGCGGCCGGCTCGTCCTCGGGCCCGGCGCGGTGCTGCTGCGCGGCTTCGCCCGCCCCGTGGCCGTGGCGTTGCATGCGCAGGTGGCCGCCATCGCGCGGCAGGCGCCGTGGCGCCACATGGCGACGCCGGGCGGGCGCCGCATGTCGGTGGCCACCACGAACTGCGGCGCCCTGGGCTGGGTGAGCGATGCCCGCGGCTACCGCTACGTCGCCGTGGACCGGGACAGCGGCAGGCCGTGGCCCGCCCTGCCTGCCGTGCTGTCCA
>NZ_BAAJYT010000472.1:0-1724 GCF_057541515.1 Acidovorax sp. KNOB132 | reverse complement strand
GCGCCCCCGCGCCTGGCCCAGCAGCAGGGTGGACTGGGGGTTCACGTTCACGAAGACGATTTCCACCGTGGCCACGTCCGGCTGGTAGCGCGCCACCACCTCGGTGATGCCGTCGAACAGCACCTTGAGCCGGCCCGGCAGGTTGCCCAGCGCGAGCGCCGTGGTGCGGATCGTCCCGCTCGCGACGTAGCTCAGCGCGTGGCCGTCCACATCCACCACGCCGAAGCCGGTGGTCTGCAGGCCGGGGTCGATTCCCAGGATTCGCATATGCTCACTTATTCATAGCATCGAAGGCAATAAGTTCTAGGGCACAAGGCCGATTTCGCCTACAAGCCGAAGTACCAGCGCACGGAGTGGAAGAACACCGGCGCCGCAAAGCACAGCGCGTCCACCCGGTCCAGCAGCCCGCCCGCGCCCGTGACCGACTGGCCCTGCATGCCCCAGCTGGTGATGCCGCGGTCGCGCTTGAGCGCCTTCATCACCAGGTGGCCCAGGCTGCCCGCCAGGCACGCCAGCAGGGCCATGCCCAGCGCCTGCCCCGGCTTGAACGGCGTGATGAACGACAGCATGACCCCGGCCACGCCGCCCACCGCCACGCCGCTGGCCCAGCTCAGCCACTGGAAGCTCTGGCTCACCTGCGGCGCCACCGGCTTGTGGGGGAACCGGCGGCCCAGCAGGTGCTGGGCGATCACGCCGGCCTGCACCACCACGACCAGGAAGAACACCAGGAAGGCGCCCTTGCTCTCGTAGCCCGGAAAGTCGAGCAGCAGCAGCGCGGGCACATGGCTCATGCCGTACACGCACACCATGATCCCCCACTGCAGCTTGGCGTTGCGCTCCAGGAAGCGCTCGGGGTCGTTGGCGAGCGCGCTGGCCACCGGCAGCGCGAGAAAGACGTACACCGGGATGAACACCGTGAACAGGTCGAACTTGCGCGTGCCCACGAGGATGAACTGCAGTGGCAGCACCACGAAGAAGGCCAGCACCAGGCTGCGGTGGTCGCCCCGGCGCGTGGGCGAGAGCGTGATGAACTCGCGCAGCGCGAAGAACGCCACGATGGCGAAGAGCACCGTGGCCACGGTATCGCCCAGGGCCCAGCCCACCCAGAACACGGTGGCCATGAACCACGAGGTCTTGAGCAGGCTCCAGAAGCGCCGCCATTCCTGCTGGTGCGCCTCGTGCTCGGCCTGGTCCTGCACGCCGGTGCCGCGCGCCTCGCGCAGCGTCTGGAAGAAGGCGTAGAGGGTGACCAGCGAGAGCAGGCCGAACATCGCGACGAAGAGTGCGCCGATCTGCTGCGTGGTGGTGAGGTTGCGAAGGAAGTCGTTCATGTCAGACCTCCCGCAGCGCGATGACGGCGCGGCGCGCGCGGTCCAGGAACGGGCGGCGCTCCTCGCCGGGCTCGACCTGGATCGGGGCGCCGAAGGTCACCGAGCACAGGATGGGCACGGGCACCACTTCGCCCTTGGGCATGACGCGCTGCACGTTGTGGATCCAGGCCGGCACCAGCACCGCCTGCGGGAACATCAGCGCCAGCTTGTACAGGCCCGACTTGAAGGGCTGGGGCTCATCGCCGTGGCCGCGCGTGCCCTCGGGAAAGATCACGATCGAATCGCCGCTGGACAGCGCCTGCACCAGCGGGGCCAGCGGGTCGTCGGGCGCGAGCGCGGCGCGCAGGGCTTCGGGCGTCGGCGGCGCGGATTCGGCGGCGGCTTCATGGGGCG
>NZ_BAAJYT010000471.1:0-1729 GCF_057541515.1 Acidovorax sp. KNOB132 | reverse complement strand
TCGATGGCCCGTCCGTACCGCCAAAGGCCCCGCTCGCCGTGGGCACGGCGGACACCGCCTTGCTGCACCGGCTCCTGCAGGCCGTGGCCGATGCACCGGCGGGCGCCTTGGATGCGGCCGGCCGCGGCAAGCCGTCGCTCGCGGCCGCATTGGCCGCCGCGGGCCATTCCCACGTGTTGGAAGGCGTGCAGTGGGCCGAGGGTGATCCGGCCCTGCGGGGGTGGGATCTCTCGGGCGTGGATTTCAAGCGCTGCCAGTTCGATGCCAGCTCCCTGGCCGACACGCACATCGAAGGCAGCCGGTTCGGAAGCTGCCGGTTCGAAAGCGTGTCATTGGCGGGCGCCTCGCTGCGCAACACCGCTTTCAAGCGCTGCGAATTCAAGGAGACGATGTTCCTGCACGCGGAACTGAGCGGCGTTCGCTTCGAAGACAGCGAGCTGCACCTCTGCAGTTTCGAGGATGCGCAACTGACGGGCGATTGCGTGTTCGCGGGCGTGAAGATGCCCGGCACGCACTTTCTCAGCACCTCGGTGGCCGAGGGGACGCGGATCGAAGCGTCCGCCACCCAAGGACCGTCCGTCCTGACCGACACCTTGTTCCTGGGCACGAAGGGGCGCTTCACCATCGACGCGGTGTCCGACGCGACCGTCGGCCTTACCCGGCCCACCACGGCCACGCTGGTCTCCCATGACTCGCGGGGCATCACCGTCCCGCGCGTGGTTGCCAAGCTCGAGGCGGTGGCGGGCACCTTGCCTCTGCGGGTCGAGATGCGGGCCGCCTCGCTGCAGGCGAAGGCGGTGGATGCGGAGGTCGAGGCGCACCTCGAACATCTGGCCTCGCAGCCGGGCAGCGACCAATCCTTGCCGCAGCGCCTCGTGATCGATGCCCTGGCGAATCCCGAAGCCCTGCCGAAGATCGCGCAGATCCTGGCCAAGGCCGAGATCCTGGCCCGGCACGTGGACTCCGTCGTGCTGCCTGGCGGCGAAGATATTTCGCCCCGCCTGTACAACCAGCAGGCAGAGCCGCAGACGGACTGGAAGGGCGACTACCGCCGGTCCGTGCTCGAAATGGGTCTGCTGCACCAGTGCTTTCACCGCGGCGTGCCCTTGATGGCGATCTGCCGGGGCTTTCAGATGACCAATGTATTTTTCGGCGCGGCGCTGCAGCAGCACGTGGGGCACCAGGTCGGCGTCCGCACGCTCGGCAACGACCAGGGCGAAGAAGCCGGGCAGGCGCGGGCCACCGAGGTCGCGGAGAACGGCGTCGGCGTCTTCGGCACAGCGCTGCAAGGCATCCGCGCGGCCGTCTATCACCACCAGGCCGTGATCGACCCACCGGAGGGCCGGCCGCACCTGAGCACCTCGCTGCGCCGGACCATTCCCTCGGAAGGGGGCGAGACCGCCTGGCGGGCCATCATGGCGGTCGAATCGTCCCAGCCGCGCGCGCCGCTGATCGGCTTGCAGTTCCACCCCGAGTTCTTCGACGGATCGACGGCCCGGGGCGGCGAGGCCCGGCCGTTGTCCAACACGGAACTGGAGCAACTGGGGGCGGGCTATACGCGGCCTGGAGCGCAGACGTCGGGCTTGCAGAACCCGGCCGACCTGATCGCCAGCGGCATCCTGGACCACATGTCGCCTGGCAACGATGCGCTGTGGAAGATCCTGTCGGACGCGGCGACCGCGCACCGCCACAAGGCCGCCATCACGGCCGAGGCGCTGGCGGAGGGGCG
>NZ_BAAJYT010000470.1:0-1747 GCF_057541515.1 Acidovorax sp. KNOB132 | reverse complement strand
AATCTGGCGTTGGCACGCGTCTTGAGTGAGAAAAGCGCATCCCCACTCGAAAGGACGACTTTCATGACGCTCCACCCCTTGCTCGCACCAGCCTGATGGCCGCCGCCCTTGCCGCCGCCAGCGCCCACGCGCAATTGCCCCCACCCCCGCCCGGCGGGCCGGGCCCCCTGGCCCAGGCCCCCGCCGCCGAGCAGTCCGCGACCGCGAGCGGCCGGCTGCAGCGCTGGCTGCCCAACCCGAACGGCGAGGCGGACGGCCTGCTGCTGCAGGATGGCACGCAGATCGCCTTCCCGCCCCACCTGTCGGAGTCCCTCACCGCATGGCTGCGCCCCGGCGACCCGTTGGAGGTCACCGGCTGGCACCGTCCCGACGCGCCCGTGCTGCGCGCCGAGACCTTCCAGTCACAGGGCCGCACGGTGCAGGACACGCCGCCCACCCCCGGCCAGCGCCCCCCGCCGCCCCCACGCGAAGCCTTGACGGCCCTGCAGGCCAATGGCCGCGTGGCCCAGGTGCTGTTCAACAGCCGCGGCGATGCGCATGGCCTGCTGCTGGAAGACGGCGTCGTCGTGCGCTTTCCGCCCCACATGGGCACGTCGGTCGCGGCGCTGCTCAAGCCCGGCGCCACCGTGGCGGTGCGCGGCTGGGGCACCCGCAACGCGCTGGGCACCGGCATGGAAGCGGCGCAGATGGGCGCCACGCCGGACACCCTGCAGGACATGCTGGGCGGCCCGATCGGCGCCCCGGCACTGCGCCCATGAAGCCATCGCCCGGCCCGCTCCATACACCCGTTTCTTCTTTCCTCACCCATTCGGAGACACCATGAGCAAACCCCAGGAAATGATCGACGTCTGGTCCCTCGAAGGCCAGTTCCAGCATGCCCTCTACAGCCCGCGCGGCGACGTGGAGGGCGTGATGATCGACGTGGACGGCGTGCCTGCGCAGTTCGTGTTCGGCAAGCACGACGACCGTGCGGCACGGTCCTTCGAGGCCCTGCGCGCCGGCCAGACGGTGGTCGTCGATGGCACCGTGGCGCCACCGCCACCCCACGGCGAGGCCGCGCACGAGGTCTATGCGTTCGAGCGGCTGGTGTCCATCGACGGCCAGGCGTTCGCGCCGGACGACGCACCGCGCCAGGTGAAAGGCCATGTGGCGCACCTGCACCACGCCCGGCACGGCGAGCCCAACGGCGTGGTGCTGGACACGGGCGATTTCGTCCACACGCGACCCGACGGCTTTACCCGGCTGCACCTGAAGCCGGGCGATGCGGTGACGGCCGAGGGCCCCGCCCGGCCCTTGCGCGGCAGCACCGGTGCCCACGTGATCGAGGCGCACACCGTCAACGGCCACGCCGTGCCGGGCAAACCCGCCAAGCCGTGACGCCATGACCGCCGCGCACACCGCCCCTGGCGCGCTTTCCGCGCCCACCCCGCCCGCATCGCCGCCCGCCCGCACGGGCGTTGCGGCCGGGGCTTCCCTGACCGCCCTGGCCTGGATGGCGTTCTTCATGGCGGACGTGCGCGACGGGCTCGGTCCGTTCCTCGCCACCTACCTGCAGACCCAGCGCATCGACCAGACGATGATCGGCATCGTGCTGTCCGCCGGGGGGCTGGCCGCCATGGCGGCCACGCCGCTGGCCGGGCGCCCTCGCGGACCGTACGCGCGCCAAGCGGGCGCTGGTGGCGGTCTGTGCGCTGGCGGTGCTGGGCGCCAGCGCCGTCGCCTTCCTGACCCGGTCGCCCAGCCTGCT
>NZ_BAAJYT010000469.1:0-1758 GCF_057541515.1 Acidovorax sp. KNOB132 | reverse complement strand
GGGCGAGGTGGAGCGCTGCAGCCACCGCACGGGCGCCTCGCCGCTGCTCTACCACGGCGGCACGTTCTACACCGAGCACCCGCTGGGCGCCGCGCCCGCGCTGCAGGCCGAGATCCGCAAATGACGGCGCCGCGGGCCCTTCGAGGGGGCACCGCGGCGCGGCGGGGACCGAACGGCCAGGGCGGCGGCTATTTCACGCCGTCGGGCAGCTCGATCTTGACCTCCAGCACTTCCAGGTTGTCCTGGCGCTCCAGGTGCACCTTGATGTCGTCGGCGTGGATCGACACGTACTTGGAGATCACCGCCACCAGTTCGCGCTGCAGCGCGGGCAGGTAGTCGGGCGTGGAGGCGTTGCGGCCGTTGCGTTCGTGCGCGAGGATGATCTGCAGGCGCTCCTTGGCGACCGAGGCGGTCTTCTTTTTCTCGCCCAGCAGGAAAGACAACAGAGACATGCGTTACCTCCCGCCGAAGATGCGTTTGAAGAAGCCGGGCTTGTGCGCGTCGATGAACCGCAGGGGCTTGTCCTCGCCGAGGAAGCGGGCCACCACGTCCTTGTAGGCCTCGGACACGTCGGTGCCCTGCATGTGGATGGCCGGCGTGCCCTGGTTGGACGCCTGCAGCACGTTCTCGGACTCAGGCACCACGCCGATCAGCTCGATGCGCAGGATGTCCTGGATGTCCTCCAGCGACAGCATCTGCCCGTCTTCCACGCGGTTGGGGTTGTAGCGCGTGATGAGCAGGTGCTCCTTCACGGGCTCGCCGCCGGCGATGGCGCGCTTGGTCTTGCTGCCCAGCATGCCCAGGATGCGGTCGGAGTCGCGCACCGAGGACACCTCGGGGTTGGTCACCAGCAGCGCTTCGTCGGCGAAGTGCATGGCCATGAGCGCGCCGCTCTCGATGCCGGCGGGCGAGTCGCAGACGATGTACTCGAAGCCCATGCCGGACAGGTCGTTCAGGATCTTCTCCACGCCGTCCTGCGTGAGCGCATCCTTGTCGCGCGTCTGGCTGGCGGCCAGCACGAACAGGTTGTCGCACTGCTTGTCCTTGATGAGGGCCTGGTTCAGGTTGGCCTCGCCCTGGATCACGTTGATGAGGTCATACACCACGCGGCGTTCGCAGCCCATGATGAGGTCCAGGTTGCGCAGGCCGACGTCGAAGTCGATCACCGCGGTCTTGTGGCCGCGCAGTGCGAGGCCGGATGCGAAGCTGGCACTGGTGGTGGTCTTGCCCACGCCACCCTTGCCGGAGGTCACGACGACGATTTTGGCCATGTTGTGAAAATTCCCTGCGTTGGTCCGAATGAAAGAAGAAGGCGGTCAGAACGGGTTCTAGAGCGGCTCGATGAGCAGCTTCTCGCCGTCGAGCCGCACCTGGGCCGGCTTGCCGCGCACGGCGTCCGGCAGCTCGGTCTCGGTGGTGCGGTAGATGCCTGCGATCGACACGAGCTGCGGCTCCAGGCACGTGCTGAAGATGCGCGCGCTGGTGTCGCCGCGCGCGCCGGCGATGGCCCGCCCGCGCATGGGCGCATAGACGTGGATGTTGCCGTCCGCGATCACCTCGGCGCCGAAGCTCACCACGGCCATCACGACCAGGTCGGCGCCGCGGGCATACACCTGCTGGCCCGAGCGCAGCGGCTTGTCCACCACCACGGTGGTCGGGCCGCCGGCGGGCACCTCGCGCACCACTTCGACCTCGCGGATGACTTCGCGCACCACCTCGCGCGGGGGGCGGGGGCCGCGTCGCGCGGGGGCGTCGGCC
>NZ_BAAJYT010000468.1:0-1760 GCF_057541515.1 Acidovorax sp. KNOB132 | reverse complement strand
GCGCCTACGAGGCGTTCGCGGCCAAGCAGAAACCCGTGTTCGCGGGGGATTGAGGCCATGCACGCCGTCACGCCCCCCGCGCCCGCCGCCCCGTCCACGGCGCACCTCGCCCTGCCGTTCTTCGGCGAAGCCCACCGGGCATTGGTGGATGGCCTCGTGCCTGGGCCGCCGCGCAGGCGGTGGACGAATCCGACGACCGCGCCGCCTGCCGCGAGTGGGTGCGCCGCCTGGGCGACGGCGGCTGGCTGCGCTACTGCGTGCCCGCCGCGCACGGCGGCGCGCTGGCCGAACTCGATTCCCGCGCGCTGGTGCTGCTGCGCGAGACCCTGGCCTACCACTCGCCCCTGGCCGACTTCGCCTTCGCCATGCAGGGCCTGGGCAGCGGCGCGATCACGCTGGCCGGCAGCGCCGCGCAGCAGGCACGCTACCTCCCCGCGGTGGCGCGCGGCGAGAAGATCGCCGCCTTCGCGCTCAGCGAGCCGGAGGCCGGCTCCGACGTCGGCGCTATGCAAACCATAGCAACACAGGCAAACATTCCGCCGGCACAGGGCCAAAACGGCTCAGAAACGGCTGGCGATGCCATGGGCGCCTACACGCTGAACGGCACCAAGACGTGGATCAGCAACGGCGGCATCGCCGACTTCTACTGCGTCTTCGCCAAGACCGACCCGGCCGGCGGCACGCGCGGCATCAGCGCCTTCATCGTCGATGCGCCCACGCCGGGCCTGGACGATTCGCACCACATCCAGGTGATGGCGCCGCACCCGCTGGCCACGCTGGCGTTCGACGGCTGCACCGTGCCGGCCGATGCGCTGCTGGGCGAGCTGCACGGCGGCTTCAAGCTGGCCATGCGCACGCTGGACATCTTTCGCGCCTCGGTGGCGGGCGCCGCGTTGGGGCTGGCGCGGCGCGCGCTCGCCGAGGCGGTGCACCATGCGCGCACGCGCCGCATGTTCGGCCAGACGCTGGGCGACTTCCAGCTCACGCAGGCCAAGCTGGGCGAGATGGCGGCGCTGGTCGATGGCGCGGCGCTGCTCACGTACCGGGCGGCATGGATGCGCGATGAATCGCTGTCCGCGGGCCGCGCGCACGATCCTTCTGAGGCTCGGAATCGCAGCGTGGCAGCGGCGATGGCCAAGATGACCGCCACCGAGCACGCCCAGCGCGTGATCGACATGGCCCTGCAGATGCACGGCGGGCGCGGCGTCGAGGTGGGCGCCAAGATCGAATCGCTGTACCGCGACATCCGCGCGCTGCGCATCTACGAAGGCGCCACCGAGGTACAGCAACTCATCATCGGCAAAGCCGTCTTGCAGGAGCAGGCATGACCCCCAGCGCACAGACCGACACCTTCGTCCACGACCGCCTGCCGCCGCGCGAGCAGTGGCCCGCGCTGCACTACGACCTGCCCTCGCTGCAGGTGCCGGACCAGGCCAACCTCGTGCAGGTGCTGTTCGATCGCGCCGCGCAGGCAGGGCACGGCGGGCGGCCGCTGCTGCGCTCGCCCACGCGCACCTGGACCTACGCGCAGGCGCAGGACGAGGTCGCGCGCATCGCCCGCGTGCTGGTGGACGGCCTGGGCCTGGTGCCCGGCAACCGCGTGCTGCTGCGCGGCGGCAACACGCCCGAGATGGCGCTCGCCTGGCTGGCCGTGGTGCATGCCGGGCTGGTGGCGGTGGCCACCATGCCGCTGCTGCGCGCGCGGGAGCTGTCCGACGTGATCGAGCGCGCCCAGCCCGCCGCCGCGCTGTGCGACGGCC
>NZ_BAAJYT010000467.1:0-1762 GCF_057541515.1 Acidovorax sp. KNOB132 | reverse complement strand
GGCCGCGGGCCGCGGCGGCGCAGGGGGGGAGCGGAAATGGTCGGTCAGGGGTCGGGTGGCGGTGCATCGGTGCTTCTCTCGTTGGTGGTTGTCGAGAAGAAGACACACAGCCCCCCGCAAAGGGGACAGCCCTTTTGCTTTGTTTCGATCGATGTGTGCGAAGTGTTGCGCGCGCGCCGCGCCGGGGCGTTTCGCGCCCCGCCACGCGGCCCCTGGTGGCGCGGGGCTTGATATTCTTCGAGCCACAAGAAACGACATCGACGAGGAGAACCCGTGGCCAGAGAGCGGACGAGGGCAGGCAGCATCGGCACCCGGCTGGCACTGCTGGCGTTCAGCGCCGTCTTCGCCGTGGCATTTGGCGTCTTCGGCTACACCTACGGACTGCGGCCCCTGGCCAGCACCCTGCGCCTGGCGTGGGAGGTGCACCACCGCTGGCAGCCGGTGCAGGCCGAGGTCCTCTCCGCGGAGCTTCGGCGGGAGGCGCGCCGTTCGGGCAGCGGTACGGGGCCCGCGTTCGAAGTGCAGGCCCGCTACCGCTACGCCGTGGACGGCAAGCCCCATGAAGGCACCCGCGTGGGCCTGGATCCGGCAGGCCATGGCGAATCGATGGACTTCGACGGTTGGCAACGCCGGTGGCTCGCGCAACTGAAAAGCGCCCAGGCCAGCGGGCACACCGTCACCGCGTGGGTGAACCCGTCCAACCCGTCGCAATCGCTGATCGACCCCGCCATCCGCTGGCGCCTGCAGCTGTTTCGTCTGCCCTTTGCCCTGGTGTTCACCGGCGTGGGCCTGGTGGCGGCCTGGGTGTTCGTCTTCGTCCTGCTGCGCTGGCGCAAGATGGCTCGCGAAGAGGTCGATGCCGCGTCCCTGTCGGACGGGCCGTTGCCCCCGCCTGGGAACCCGGCACGCCGATCCCTCGGCATCCTGTGGCTCATCGCCTTGTTCTGGTGCGGCTTCAGTGTCCCGATGGCCGCCTTGCTATGGCCCGATCCCCATATTCCGTGGCTCGCCAAGGGGGTCGTGGGCCTGTGCGCTCTGGTGGGCATCGGGCTGCTGTGGTACTCGGGGCATGTCACCTACCTGGCCTGGCGATACGCGGGCACCGGGCTCGCCTTGCAGCCCGCGCGGCCGCTGGCAGGGCATCCGGTCGAGGTGGCGCTAGTGGTGCCGGCCCGTGCCGCGCCCCGCATGCAGGGGCACAGCCTGCAATTGCGACTGGCCCAGTACCGGGTGGACGAAGCGAGTTCGGGCTCACCCGAACGGCGCGTGGAGTCTTTCGCCGAGCCCGTGGCGATGCAGCCGGCCAGCGGCGGCCGGCTGCGGCTGGTGGCGCGTTTCCTGGTGCCGCCCGATGCGCCGACCAGCGGCGCCCGCCGCTCGGGCGAGCGCGTGGAATGGCGGCTGGACCTGCTGCGCACGCCGCAAGGCGAGCCGGAGTTGACGTGCGACGTGCCCGTCCAGGCGGCAGCGCAGCCCCTGTCAGGGGAGCCGCCGGACCGCTTCGACCGCCGGGCGGCCTGGAAGGGCACGCCCGTTCCCGTCAGTGCCCGCCCGGTGGGGCCGGGCGCGGAGCAGGATGACGAGGCCCCCATGTTCCTGCCGCCCGCTGTCACGCTGCAGGAAACCCAGCACGCCTGGCACTTCGTCTTTCGCCCGGGCGGCTGGACCTGGGCGGCCGGCATCGTGCTGGTGAACCTGGCGCTCGGCGCGGTGGCCCTGGACGGGCTGGGTGTGTCCCTGGCCGCCGGGTGGCGCACCCCGC
>NZ_BAAJYT010000466.1:0-1766 GCF_057541515.1 Acidovorax sp. KNOB132 | reverse complement strand
ATGCCCAGTCGGCCGCCGCCATCGCCCAGGCACCTGCCGAACCCGCACCCGCGGGCGTCCCGGCTGCCAGCGCATCCACGCCCACGCCTACCGCCCGCCTGCCCGAGGTGACCGTCACCGGCAACCCGCTGGGCGCCGCCACCGTGATCGCGCCGGCCGCGCAGCTGTCGGGCGATGCGCTCACCCTGCGCACCCAGTCCACCCTGGGCGAGACGCTGGACGGCCTGCCGGGTGTGAGCAGCACCTACTTCGGCCCCAATGCCAGCCGCCCCATCATCCGCGGGCTGGACGGCGACCGCATCCGCATCCTGCAAAACAGCGGCGCCACGCTGGACGCCTCGGCCCTGAGCTTCGACCATGCCGTGCCCACCGAGGCGCTGGTGACCGAGCGCATCGAGGTCCTGCGCGGCCCGGCGGCGCTGCTGTACGGCGGCAGCGCCGTGGGCGGCGTGGTCAACGTGATCGACAACCGCATTCCCCGCGAGCCCATCAACGGCGTGGCCGGCAAGGCCGAGGCGGCGGCCGCCACGGGCAACGGCGAGCGCTCGGGCGGCGCGATGGTGGAGGGCGGCAACGACCGCTATGCGCTGCACGTGGACGTGTTCGACCGCGACACCGACGACGTGCGCGCCCCGGCCGACCTGGCCTGCGAAAAGCCCGGCTCGCCGGGTCTGGCGCGCCGCATCTGCAACTCCGCCAGCCACACGCGCGGCGGCGCGGTGGGCGGCACGGTTTTCTTCGACCGCGGCTACCTGGGCGCTCGGCCAGCACCTACCGCAACGACTACGGCACCGTGGCCGAGGACGACGTGACCATCGGCATGCGCTCCAACCGCTACGCGCTGGACGGCGAGTGGCGCATCGACGCGGGCCCGCTGCAGAGCATCAAGATGCAGGCCAGCCACACCGACTACGTGCACACCGAATTCGAGGGCGGCGAGGCCGGCACCACCTTCCGCAACCGGGGCAACGACCTGCGGCTGGAGGCCAGGCACGCGCCGCTGGGCGCGCTGCAGGGTGTGATCGGCCTGCAGGCCGAATCGTCGCGCTTCTCGGCGGTGGGCGAAGAGGCCTTCGCGCCCTACAGCCGCAGCCGGTCCACCGCGCTGTTCGCGCACGAGGAACTGGCCACGGGCTGGGGCAAGCTGACCTTCGGCGCCCGCACCGAGCAGGTGAGCGTGGAATCGTGCGGCAGCGCCGACACCGACCGCTTCGACACCGGCAAGCACACCTTCCACCCGCACAGCGCGGCGGTGGGCACGCTCGTGAACCTGGCGCCCGACTGGCAGCTGACCTCCAACCTGTCGTACACCCAGCGCGCCCCCAAGGACTACGAGCTGTTCGCCAACGGCCCGCACATCGCCACCGGCGCCTGGGAGACGGGCGACAGCCGCCTGGGCCTGGAGAAGGCGACCAGCATCGACGTGGGCGCCGCCTGGAAGAGCGGGCCGAACCGCTTCGCCGTCACCGCGTTCTACAGCCGGTTCTCCAACTACATTGGCCTCACGCCCACGGGCGCCAGCTTGACGGAAGACGGCGAGCGCGTGCCCGCCGGCACGGCCGATGCGCTGCCCGAGTACCGCTACCAGGGCGTGCGCGCCAAGTTTTACGGCCTGGAGGCGAGCGGCAGCGTGCGCCTGGTGGGCGAGAGCGGCCTGGCCGGCGCCACGCTGTTCGGCGACACGGCATCGACGCTCGACCTGCAGCTGCGCGGCGACCTCGTGCGCGCCACCAACGAGGACACGGGCGAGCCGCTGCCGCGCATCG
>NZ_BAAJYT010000465.1:0-1785 GCF_057541515.1 Acidovorax sp. KNOB132 | reverse complement strand
ACAGCAGCACCCAGCGCCAGTGCATGCGCGGCGGCTTGAGGAAGAACACCAGCGGCAGCGCGGCGAACAGGTAGCGCACGGCCCCGAGCTGGAACGGCGTGAAGTAGCGCAGGCCCCACTTCATCGCCACGAAATTGATCCCCCAGATGACCACCACGGCCATCGCGGCCAGCACGTCGCGCGTGGCCATGGCATCGCCGACCGGCGCCCGGGCCACCGCGCTCATGCGGCCCCCCTGCGGCCCGGCTGGCGGGTGGGGCGGTGCCGCCCAGGGCGCCGCGGCGCGGCGAAGGTGGAGAAAAACGCGGGGCTGGGCATACGGCGGTTCGCCGGCAGGCCGGCGCAGAAAAAAGGGGGCGGGGGAAGGGGGAGGGGGCGAAGCGGTCGATTATTCCGCACGGCCCCGACTGGCGTGTGGCCGCACGGGACAGCGTGGCCTGCGCGGCACCGCCTGCGGCACTCGCCCCCGCTGGCCGCTCAGAGGCTGCGCTGGTTCACGCGCTGAGACAGGGCCTGCGCGCTTTCCCGGCGCTCGCTGTAGCGGTCCACCAGGTAAGCCGCGCCGCCGCGCGTGAGCAGGGTGAACTTCACCAGCTCTTCCATCACATCCACCACGCGTTCGTAGTAGCTCGACGGCTTCATGCGGCCGGCCTCGTCGAATTCGAGGAACGCCTTCGCCACGGAGGACTGGTTGGGGATGGTGACCATGCGCATCCAGCGGCCCAGCACCCGCATCTGGTTGACCGCGTTGAACGACTGCGAGCCGCCCGAGACCTCCATCACCGCCAGCGTCTTGCCCTGGGTGGGGCGCACCGCGCCGACCGACAGCGGAATCCAGTCGATCTGCATCTTGAGGATGCCCGTCATCGCGCCATGGCGCTCGGGGGACGTCCAGACCATGCCTTCCGCCCATTGGGCGAGCGTGCGCAGCTCGGCCACCTTGGGGTGATCGTCGGGCGCCGCGTCCGGCATCGGCAGGCCGCGCGGATCGAAGATGCGCGCCTCGGCGCCCAGGGCCCGCAGCAGCCGCGCCGCCTCTTCGGTCAGCAGCCGGCTGTAGGACCGCTCGCGCACCGAGCCGTACAGCAGCAGGATGCGCGGGGCATGGGTGGCGCGCTGCGCGGGGAACAGCCGCTCCGGATCGACCGGGTGCAGCAGCGCGGCGTCGACGTTCGGAAGATCAGGATTCATACCACCCTCTGGACGCGTTCACGGCCCGAACTACCAGCAGCATCACCGGCACCTCGATGAGCACCCCCACCACGGTGGCGAGCGCCGCCCCCGAGTGAAAGCCAAACAGGCCGATGGCAGTGGCCACGGCCAGCTCGAAGAAGTTGGACGCGCCGATCAGGGCCGACGGGCCGGCGATGGCGTGCGTTTCGCCGGCCGCCCGGTTGAGCCCGTAGGCCAGCGCCGAGTTGAACAGCACCTGGATCAGGATCGGCACCGCCAGCAGCGCGATCACGAGCGGCTGCGCCAGGATCGCCTCGCCCTGGAAGGCGAACAGCAGCACCAGCGTGAGCAGCAGGGCCGCGATGGACCACGGCCCGATGCGCTGCAGCGCCGCCTCGAACACGGCCGGCCCCGCGCGCCAGCAAAGGCCCCGGCGCCCCCCACTGGGCCAGCGCCACCGGAATGATGATGTACAGGACCACCGAGGCCAGCAAGGTGTCCCACGGCACGGCGATGGCCGACAGGCCCAGCAGGAAGGCGACCAGCGGCGCGAAGGCCACGACCATGATGCTGTCGTTCAGCGCGACCTGCGACAGCGTGAACAGCGGATCG
>NZ_BAAJYT010000464.1:0-1786 GCF_057541515.1 Acidovorax sp. KNOB132 | reverse complement strand
CGGGCCCGACCCCGGGGCGGCCCCACACCGGGCGCAGCATGTCGGCCAGCGAGCGGCCGGGCTCCACGGTGAAGCGCTCGTCCAGCACGTCGAGCGAGACGATCCGGTCCACGCGAAAACCGCGAAAGTCGTCGCGCAGCTCGCACCAGGTGGACAGCGTCCAGACCTTGCCCCAGTAAAAGCACCCCAGCGGCCGCACCCGGCGTTCGCTGGGGCGCCCTGTTCGTCGGCATAGTGCAGCCGCACCACGTGGCGGGACTGCACGGCCTCGCGCAGCGGGCGCAGCAGGGCCTGGGTGCGCGGGTCCACCGCCACGGCCGGGGCATAGAGCGCCTGGGCCTCGGCGGCCGCACGCGCCGCGGGCGGCAGCACCGAGAGGATCTTGCCCAGGGCGCTTTCCACCTCGCCGGCCAGGCCGGTGTCCAGCCAGGACTGCGCCAGCCGGGCGGCGGCGACCAGGGCGTTGGCCTCGCCCTGGCTGAACATGAGCGGCGGCAGGTCGAAGCCCGCGCCCAGGCGGTAGCCCACGCCAGCCTCACCCTCGATGGGCACGCCCTGGTGCTGCAGGTCGGCCACGTCGCGGTAGATGGTGCGCGCCGAGACCTCCAGCCGCTTCGCCAGGAAGTCGGCCGTGGACAGGCGCCGGCCCCGGATGAGCTGGACGATCTGGAACAGTCGGTCGGCACGGCGCATGGATGAGGCAATCGGGGCGGGATCGGGGCGTGGGCGAGGATTGTGCCCTGCCCCGCACAGGGCGCGTCAGCCCTGCACGCCGATGCAGACGGCCACTTGGTCGGGGCCTTCGTAGGCCTCGAAATCGACGTCGAAGCGGCGGCGCGGCACGGGGTGCTGCCCGAAGTGCGCCCACACCGCGCCCCAGGTGTCGATCACGGCCTGCGGCAGCGCGCCCTGCCGGCGGAACACGAGGTAGAGGCCAGCCGGCACCTGCACGCGCTCCACACCCGGCGCGGCGCCGGGGCCGGGGCCGTCCAGGGCCACGCCCGCGAGCACGTCGAATTCGCCATCGTGATCCGACGCATACCGGCTGTACACGCCCATCACGCGGGGCGGCGCCAGGCCGGGCTGCTGCACCCGCTGGGCCACGCCCTCGGCGGCGAATCGCTGCCACAGCGGGCCGATGCGGGCCTGGGCAGGGTCGCGCTCCTGGCGGTTGCAGGTGCGCGTGGTGATGCCGGCGACGGTGAAGGCGCCGAAGGTTTCCAGGGTGGGGGTCATGCGGCCCGCCCCTTCAGCGCGCCATGGCATGCAGGCCGACGGTGTTGCCCTCGGTGTCGCACAGGTGCGCGATGAAGCCGATGCCGTTCGGCAGCTCGATGCAGGCATCGATCACGCGCCCGCCCGCCGGGGCGATGCGCTCGACGGCGGCGTCCAGGCCCGGGGCGCAGTCGAGGTAGATGCGCACGCCGGCATCGGGCGCCACGCGGCGGCTCGGGCCTTCGATGAGGCAGCCGCCGGTGGCCGGCCGGTCGTAGGCGAAGACGGCCAGCGGATCGCCGCCCATCGTCTGGCGTTGCATGGGCCGGCCCAGCACCTGTTCGTAGAAGGCATGGGCGCGGCCGAGGTCGGCGCAGGGGATCTCGAACCAGCTGATGGCGGAAACGGAAGAAGCGGGGGCAGAAGAGCTCATGGCGGATGGGTCCTTTCGGTCGTTGTTGCGAAGGACGCCATGGTGCGGGGGCCCTCCTGACAGCGTCGTGTCAGGAGGCTGCGCCGGCCCGGCCGCGCGGGCTCAGGCGGCGGGCTCGGCCGGGGGGTTCGGACGGCG
>NZ_BAAJYT010000463.1:0-1788 GCF_057541515.1 Acidovorax sp. KNOB132 | reverse complement strand
GCTGCTGCCTTCTTCGCAGCCGTTACCTTCTTGGCGGGGGCGGCGGCCTTCTTGGCGGGCGCTGCCTTCTTCGCCGGAGCGGCGGCCTTCTTCGCTACCACAGCCTTCTTGGCGGGGGCGGCGGCTTTCTTCGCGGGTGCTGCCTTCTTGGCGGCGGTCTTTTTCGCAGTTGCCATCATTTTCTCCTTGGGTCAATTTGCAAAGAGCACTCCACGCCTGCATTGGACATGGAGCGATCCATGGCGATGGGACGAGTCCCATCGCCATGAACACGGGAACGCCCCGAACGGCAGGGCTTTGCAGCGCTGCCGGTCTGGGACGTGGAATGAAAATGCATGGCCTGGAATGTGTCGGGAGGCTAATCCCAGGACAGTGCACCGCCGGACTGGTACTCGATGACGCGGGTCTCGAAGAAGTTGCGCTCCTTCTTGAGGTCGATCATCTCGCTCATCCAGGGGAAGGGGTTTTCTTCGTTGGGGAACAGCGCCTCCAGGCCGATCTGCGTGGCGCGGCGGTTGGCGATGTAGCGCAGGTAGCCCTTGAACATGGAGGCGTTCATGCCCAGCACGCCGCGTGGCATGGTGTCTTCGGCGTACTGGTACTCGAGCTCGACGGCCTTCATGAACAGGCCATTGATCTCTTCCTTGAACTCCGCGGTCCACAGGTGCGGGTTCTCCAGCTTGAGCTGGTTGATCAGGTCGATGCCGAAGTTGCAGTGCATCGATTCGTCGCGCAGGATGTACTGGTACTGCTCGGCGGCACCGGTCATCTTGTTCTGGCGGCCGAGCGCGAGGATCTGCGTGAAGCCGACGTAGAAGAACAGGCCTTCCATCAGGCAGGCGAACACGATCAGCGACTTGAGCAGCGTCTGGTCGGTCTCGGGCGTGCCGGTCTTGAAGTTGGGGTCCATGATCGCCTCGATGAAGGGGATCAGGAACTCGTCCTTGTTGCGGATGGAGGCGACTTCGTTGTACGCGTTGAAGATCTCGCTCTCGTCGAGGCCGAGCGATTCGACGATGTACTGGTAGGCGTGCGTGTGGATCGCTTCCTCGAAGGCCTGGCGCAGCAGGAACTGGCGGCATTCGGGCGCGGTGATGTGGCGGTACGTGCCCAGCACGATGTTGTTGGCGGCCAGCGAATCGGCGGTCACGAAGAAGCCAAGGTTGCGCTTGATGATGCGGCGCTCGTCTTCGGTCAGGCCGTTCGGGTCTTTCCACAACGCGATGTCGCGCGTCATGTTCACCTCTTGCGGCATCCAGTGGTTGGCGCAGGTGGCGAGGTATTTTTCCCAGGCCCACTTGTACTTGAAGGGCACCAGTTGATTGACGTCGGTCTGTCCGTTGATGATGCGCTTGTCGGCGGCATTCACGCGGCGGTGCACGGTGTCGGCGGGCGGGGCAGAGGGGGTGGGCGTGCTGCCGGCGGGCAGGCTTTCGGCGGGTGCCGCAGCGGCTTGCGAAAGCGCGGACGGCGACACCGCCGGGCGGTTGTTTTGCAGACCGCCGTCCAAGAGTTTCTGCGATGAGGGCTTGACTTCTTCGTCCCAGGTCAGCATAGGTTTTCCAATGGTCGGATTATGAAAGCAGCGCTGCAAAATTAAAAGCGCTGGAGCGTGATGCAGCCATGTTTTTGTTGCTTCACTGCACATTGCGCGGACCTGATCGATCAGGGTGCCGCGCATGGCGTGCGCATCACTGGCAGGCTTCGCAGGTCGGGGTCGTCGATCGCGCAGAACCTTCACGTCGGTCGCGGGCAATGCCGCGGCCTGTGCCTGTGCTGCGGCCGCAG
>NZ_BAAJYT010000462.1:0-1792 GCF_057541515.1 Acidovorax sp. KNOB132 | reverse complement strand
TGGCGGGCGCCGCGCGGCATCGCCGTCCATGGCGGCCCCCGGGTGGCGGCGGCGGGCCCATGCCGGCCGGGCGCAGCTCAAACATCAGCGTGAGGGCCAGCACGTGGCTGGCCGTGACGGCCACGAACAGCAGCAGCGCCAGCCGGCCGAACAGGGTGTCCGGCAGCCAGCGGCGCCACCCTGCGCGCGCGGGCGCCATCGACGCGGTGGCCGCGGCCCGCATCACTGCGTCCTGCCCGCCAACCCCTGCACGGTCTGGGTGTGAAACAGGTAGCCCACGCCGCGCACCGTGCGGATGAAGGCGGGTGCGCGCGGGTCGTCCGACAGCTTGTGGCGCAGGCGCGAGACCAGCAGGTCGATGCTGCGCTCGAAGGAATCCATGGTGCGGCCGCGCGCATGCTCCATGAGCTGGTCGCGGCTGCACACGCGCCGCGGCATGCGCAGGAAGGTGCACAGCAGGCGGTATTCGGCGTTGGTGAGCGGCACGGTGACGCCGGACGGCGAGACGAGATGGCGCTCCACACTGTGCAGCGCCCAGCCGTCGAAGCGCACGACGTCGTCCGGCACCGCGGGCTCGGCCGCGGGACGGCCCGCCGCGCGCCGCAGCACGTTCTGGATGCGGGCGACCAGCTCGCGCGGCTCGAAGGGCTTGCTCATGTAGTCGTCGGCGCCCATTTCCAGCCCGAGCACGCAGTCGTACGGATTGGCGCGCGCGGTGAGCATGATGATGGGCACGGCCGAGCGCTCGCGCAGCTCGCGCGCCAGGGTGATGCCGTCGGTGCCGGGCAGCATGATGTCCAGCACGACGAGGTCCATGGCCTGCGCGGCCATGCGCTCGCGCAGGGTCTGCGCATCGCGCGCCGCATGGGTGGCATAGCCGAAGCGGGCGAGGTACTGCGTCAGCAGCGCGGTGATGTCGTCGTCGTCATCGACCACCAGGATGTGTTGCATGGGAGCGGGCGGAAAAGCGGGGTTGCCGCCCCAGTGTACGCAGCGCCCGCGCGGCGTTGCGCGGGAACTGGCGGGCTTTTTCCCCGCTGTTCGCGCCTTGGCCAACCCTTTCGTACCAGGCCCGATACAAACGGGACAAACCGCCGTTACCGGCGCTTCCAAGAATGGGCTGCAGGCTGCTGCCGGTGCGCGCGCCCCGCTCCCGGGACGCACGACGGCGCGGCAGCCGCCAACCCTTGGAACGAAAGGAACGATGATGACGACCATCAGTAGTGTCGGCAGCGCGTGGTCCAGTGCGAGCGTCCAGCGGGCTTCGCGCCCCGGACCTTCGCCGGAGCGCCTGTTCGGAAAATTGGATGCCGATGGCAGCGGCGGCGTGGACGGCACCGAGCTGCAGGGGCTGCTGGACAAGGTGGCGAAGAAAAGCGGTGTGGACAGCAGCACCAGCGCTTCGGACCTGATCCAGAAGTACGACAGCGACGGCAACGGCAGCCTGAGCAGCGATGAGCTGTCCAAGACGCTGGAGAGCGTGCTGCCGCAGCGCTCCACCATGGACTTCGCCCAGTCGCGCAGCGACGCCGGCAGCGGCGCCACCGGCCAGGCCGGCGACGACCTGTTCGGCAAGGTGGACGGCGACAGCGATGGCAAGGTGAGCCAGGCGGAATTGCAAGCCCTCCTGGAAAAAATGTCCGGCGGCACCGCCAGCGCCACCGGCACCAGCAGCGACGAGCTGTTCGGCCAGCTGGATGCGGATGGTGACGGCAGCCTGTCGCAGGCGGAGTTCGATGCCGGCCGGCCTTCGGGCCAGGGCGGCGCGGGCGGACCGCAGGCGGGCGGCATG
>NZ_BAAJYT010000461.1:0-1807 GCF_057541515.1 Acidovorax sp. KNOB132 | reverse complement strand
AGACCACGGGGTGCACGGCCACGGGCGGCTCGCCGAAGCACCGGTCGATGGCCAGCGCGAGCGGCACTGCCGCGGCGGGCGCGAGGGCCAGGGCCCAGGCGGCGTCCATCAACCGGGGCCCTTTTCGCCGGCGGCAGGCATCGGGTCCGCGGCAACGCCTTCCGCCAGCCAGGGCGCCGGCTGGCCCCAGGCGTTGTCAAACACCACGGTGCGAAGCGGCGCGCGGCGCGCCCAGCGCTCCTGCTGCAGCATGGGTTCTTCGTAGAAGCCGTACACCGGGCCAATGGACAGCAGCGCCACCGCCTCGGCACCGGGCGGCAGGCCCAGCAGCGCGCCCACGGCAGCGGGGTCGAACATGGACACCCAGCCCATGCCCAGTCCCTCGGCGCGCGCGGCCAGCCACAGGTTCTGCAGCGCGCAGGCGACCGAGGCCAGGTCCATCTGCGGCAGCGTGCGGCGGCCGAAGACGTGCGCCTCCCGGCCATCGGCCAGCGCCACGGCGATGCACTCGGCCGCATCGCGCAGGCCCTCGACCTTCAGGCGCAGGAACTCCGCGCCGCGCCCGCCCAGCGGGCCTCGGCCGTGCGCAGGCGCTCGGCCTCCACACAGGCATGCAGCGCCCGCGCAGCGCCCCATCCGCCACGCGGATGAAACGCCAGGGCTGCATGAAGCCCACGCTGGGGCCGTGATGCGCGGCCTCCAGCAGCCGCGCCAGCACCTCGGGCGCGACCTGCCCGCCCGCGAAGTGGCGCATGTCGCGGCGCTCGCGGATGGCGCGGTACACGGCGGCGCGCTCCTCTGCGGAGAAGGCGGCGCCCTGCGCACTGTCGGCGGACGGCGTGGGGGGTGGCATCGCGGCGCGGGGGTGGTCGGCGGGGCTCAATCCTCGATGCCGCGCTGCGCCGGCACGCCGGCCTGGAACGCGTGCTTGACCATGCCCATCTCGGTCACGGTGTCGGCCAGTTCGATCACCTCGGGCGGGCAGCGGCGGCCGGTGAGCACCACGTGCACATGGCGCGGGCGGTCGCGCAGCACCTGCAGCACCTCGTCGAGCGGCAGCCAGCCGTAGATGAGCGGGTAGGTGATCTCGTCCAGCACGACCAGGAAGAATTCGCCGCCCAGCACGGCGGCGCGCGCGCGCTCCCAGCCGGCGCGGGCCAGTTCGGCCGACTGGTCGATGTCGCGGCTCTTCCAGGTGAAGCCGTCGCCCAGGCCCTCGATGGGGATGCCCAGCTGCTCGAACATGCGGTGCTCGCCGAAGCGCGCGGTGGGCACCTTCATGAACTGGAAGATCTTGACCGGCTTGCCGCGCCCGTGGGCGCGCAGGGCGAGGCCGAACGCGGCGGTGCTCTTGCCCTTGCCGTTGCCGGTGTTGACCAGCACGATGCCGCGGCGCTCGCCGTCGGGTTTTTCGGAGCGCCGTTCGGCGGGAGGGGTTTCGATCTGCATGCGCAATGTCTCGGAAGTCGTTCGAAAAAAAGGGGGCGAAAGCGGTGGTCGGGACGCCGGCCGGGCCCTAGTCGATGCGCGGCAGCGACACCCACAGGCCCGCCACCTGCTGCACCTGGATGCGCTGGTCGAACACGGCCTGCAGCGCGGCGTGGGTGGCCGGGTCGGCGCAGGCGCCATGGTGCACGATGCGGCCGCGGTCCATGATGGCCATGTCATCGGCCTGCAGCGCGAGCGACACCTCGTGCAGCACGCTCACCACCGTGCCGCCGCCCGCCGCCAGCGCGCGCATGGCGTGCAGCCAGTCGGCCTGGTGCGGCGGATCGAGGTTGGCCAGGGGTTCGTCCATCAGCAGCAC
>NZ_BAAJYT010000460.1:0-1842 GCF_057541515.1 Acidovorax sp. KNOB132 | reverse complement strand
CCCGCTGCTGGACGTGCTGCTCGATTACGACGTGATGGCCCCGCGCATCCTCGACGGCGCCCTGGCCGACGTGCTGGCGCGCGAGCGCAGCGAGGCCGCCGCCACGCCGGGCGCTGCAACGCCCGCCACGGACCCCACCCCGGCGCCCGCCGCCTGACCGACGACGAACCCCGCGCCCCCATGTTCCACCTGCAAACCCTCGAACTCGTCCACTGGGACTACTGCCAGCGCGTGGCCCTGCCGCTCGATGCGTCCATCATCACCATCGCCGGGCCCAACGGCTCGGGCAAGACCACGCTGCTCGATGCCATGCGCACCCTGCTGGGCCTGCGCTGCTCGGCCCCGCGCGACTACCGCACCTACGCGCGCCACGCCGGCGCGCAGACCGCCTGGCTGCGCGCCGTGGTGGACAACCGGCCCCAGGGCCGCCAGACCTCCAGCCGCCCCTTCGCGCGGCGCCTGCTGTACGGCGACCAGGTCACGCTGGCCTGCCGCATCGACCGCAACGGCGGCGACTGGCAGCGCCGCTACTGCCTGCTCGACGGCGACGTGGGCATCGAACAACTGCGCGACACGCCCGAGAAAGACCTCGGGTTCATGGGCGTGGAGGCCTGGGGCCGCGTGCTGGGCGCGGCGGGCCTGTCGCCCGCCATCGCCCGCGTGCTCTCGCTGGAGCAGGGCCAGACCGACCGCCTGTGCGAATTCAGCCCGCGCGAGCTGCTGCGCCTGGTGTTCGACGTGTTCGGCGACCAGCAGGTGCTCGATGCCTACGACCAGGCGCGCGAGCACCAGCAGCAACTCGTGCGCGAGATGGCCCAGGCCGAGCGCGAGCTCGACCACGGCCGCGCGCAGCTGGCCGAGCTGCAAAACCGCGTGGCCAGCTACCAGAGCTGGCAGTTCAAGGTGGCCGAGCGCGAGCGCCTGGCCACCGAGGTGCTGCCCGTGCTGGCCTGGCATGGCGAGCGCGAGGCCCTGGCCAGGCAGGCGCGCGAACTGCGCCGCCAAAAGACCCAGCACCGCAGCGCCCTGGCCGACCAAGCCGTGCAGAACAAGCGCCTGCTCACGCTGATCGAAGAAAGCGCCCGCGCCCAGTCCGACGCCACCCGGCTGCTGGCCGAGCGCGACGAGGCCCGCGCCGCGCTGGACGACGCCACGCGCCACGAATCGCCGCTGGAGCAGCTCGCCAAGCGCGAGCAGGAGCTGCTGGCGCTGGTGGACAAGGGCAGCAACGCCGACGAGCTGCAGGCCCACCTGGCCCGGCTGCAGGCCGAAGAGGCCCAGGCGCAGGACGAGCGATCGGCCCTGCAGCAGCGGCGCAAGCTCGCGCAGCAGGCCCTCCAGGCCCTGGAAGGCCAGCACCTGCCCCCGCTGCCGCACGAGGTGCAGCAGTTCCGCAAGCGCCTGGTGGCCCAGGGCATCGGCCACCGGTTCGTGGCCGAGGTGGTCGAGGTGGCCGACGAGCAATGGCGCGCCGCCATCGAAGGCGTGCTGCGCGGCCACCGCTGGGTGGTGCTGCTGGACAAGGAGAGCGACCTGGCCGAGGCCTACGAGATCGGCGAGCGCGAGCGCTACCGCCACTACCTCGTCGGCCCGGGCGAGAAGGCTCTGAAGGGCGATCCCGGCACGCTGCTGTCCCATGTGCGCTTCACCGCGCCCGTGCCGCGCTGGCTGGTGCAGCAGATGCAGCAATTGCGCTGCGTGGCCGATCCGCGCGAGGGCAAGCGCCTGGGCGGCACCTGGATCACGCCGCAGGCCTACATGCACGACGGGCGCGGCGCCCGGTCCATGTGGGTGGAGCCGCGCGAGCACCAGTTCGGCGCCGCCGCCGTGCACGCCCGCCGC
>NZ_BAAJYT010000459.1:0-1852 GCF_057541515.1 Acidovorax sp. KNOB132 | reverse complement strand
CGGCCTACGCGCCGCGGCCCCGGCGGCGCCCGACCCCGCGCCTACAATGCCGCGACCCCGTCCAACGAGAAGGGGCGCCGCAGCGCACCATGCGCCCGCCGCGCCCCGCGATTTCTCCCGAACCGCGAAGGAACCCCCTGTGCAGCCCACGCCCGCCATCTTCAAGGCCTACGACATCCGCGGCATCGTGCCGAGCACCCTGAACGACGAAGTGGCCCGGGGCCTGGGGCGCGCCTTCGGCACCGCCGCGCGGGCCGAGGGGCAGACGGTGGTGGCCGTGGGGCGCGACGGCCGCCTGTCCGGCCCCTCGCTGGCCGCCGCGCTGATCGCCGGGCTGGTGGACGCCGGCATCGAGGTCATCGACATCGGCCCCGCCACCACCCCCATGCTCTACTTTGCCGCCCACACCCTGTGCCACAGCGGCATCCAGGTCACCGGCAGCCACAACCCCAAGGACTACAACGGCTTCAAGATGGTGCTGGCCGGCCGCGCCATCTACGGCGATGAGATCCAGGCCCTGCGCCGCACCATGGAAGAAGAAAGCTGGACGCTGGCCCAAGGCGGCAGCGTGCGCCAGGCCGACGTGCTGCCCGCCTACGTGCAGCGCATCACCTCCGACGTCAAGCTCGCCCGCCCGATGAAGATCGTGGTGGACAGCGGCAACGGCATTGCCGGCGCCTCGGCCCCCGGCATCTTCCGCGCGCTGGGCTGCGAGGTGATCGAGCTGTTTTCCGAGGTGGACGGCAATTTCCCCAACCACCATCCCGACCCCAGCAAGCCCGAGAACCTGCGCGACCTGATCGCCACGCTGCAGTCGAGCGACGCCGAACTGGGCCTGGCCTTCGACGGCGACGGCGACCGGCTGGGCATCGTCACCAAGGACGGCCAGAACATCTTTCCCGACCGCCAGATGATGCTGTTCGCCCGCGACGTGCTCTCGCGCGTGCCCGGCGGCCACATCCTCTTCGACGTGAAGTGCACCCAGCGCCTGGCCCCCGCCATCACCGAGGCGGGCGGCCAACCCGTCATGTACAAGACCGGCCACTCGCTCATCAAGGCGCGCATGAAGGAACTCGACTCGCCCCTGGGCGGCGAGATGAGCGGGCACATCTTCTTCAAGGAACGCTGGTTCGGCTTTGACGACGGCACCTATGCCGGCTGCCGCCTGCTCGAAATTTTGAGCCGCGAAAGCGACCCCGGCGCCGTGCTCAACGGCCTGCCCACCAGCCATTCCACGCCCGAGCTGAACGTGTCGTGCGCCGAAGGCGAGCCGCACCGCCTGACCGCCGAACTGCAGGCCCTGGCCGCCGAAACCTTCGCCGCCCCGGCCACGATCAACACCATTGACGGCCTGCGCGTGGACTGGCCGGACGGCTTCGGCCTGATCCGCGCCAGCAACACCACGCCCGTGCTGGTGCTGCGCTTCGAAGGCCACACGCCCGAGGCGCTGGCGCGCATCGAAGCGGCCATGCTCGCGCTGCTGCACCGGGTCAAGCCCGACGCGCACGTGGGTGCCGCGGCCCACTGATCGTTCGCCGCCAGCCGCCTGCCATCCACCGCCCGCTTCACGGACCATCCGCCCCTTGAATCCCCCCGTGTTCCCACCGCTGTACACCGTGGCAGCGGCGCAGTCGATCTCAATTCCCGGCGATGTGCCGGCCAACGTGCAGGCGCACCTGGCCATGGTGCAGGCCGCCGCCCAGGAAGGCGTGCAACTGCTCGTCTTTCCCGAGCTGTCCCTCACGGGTTATGAGCCCGACCTGGCGGCCCGCCACGTGCTCGGCGCGGACGACGCCGTGCTGGCGCCGCTGCGCGAAGCCGCCCGCGCCCATGGCATGGCCGTGGTGGTCGA
>NZ_BAAJYT010000458.1:0-1853 GCF_057541515.1 Acidovorax sp. KNOB132 | reverse complement strand
CAGCCACGCAGCGCTACGCCGCCAGCGCGAGTTCTACCCTCTGGCGCCGGCTGCTGCAGGGCGAGAAGGTCGACTTCGAAGGCCGGTACCTGAAGGTGCAGGGCGCGCAGAACTTCTTCACGCCGGCCACGCAGCCCTACCCGCCGCTGTACTTCGGCGCTCGTCGCCTGCCGCGCACGCGCTGGCCGCGCGCCATGTCGATGCCTACCTGACCTGGGGCGAGCCACCCGCCGCCGTGGCCGGGAAGATCGCCGACGTGCGCGCCCGCGCCGCCGCCGCAGGCCGCGACCTCGACCGGCACCCGCTGCGCTTCGGCGTGCGCCTGCATGTCATCGTGCGCGAGACCAGCGAAGAGGCCTGGGCCGATGCCGACCGCCTCATCAGCCGCCTGACCGACGACGACATCGCCCGCGCCCAGCAGAACTACGCGCGCATGGATTCGCACGGCCAGCAGCGCATGGCCGCGCTGCACGGCGGCCGGCGCGACCGGCTGGTGGTGGGCCCCAACCTGTGGGCCGGCGTGGGCCTGGTGCGCGGCGGCGCGGGCACCTCGCTGGTGGGCAATGCGCAGGAGGTGGCCGAGCGGCTGCAGGAATACGTGGAGGTGGGGGTGGACCGCTTCGTGCTCTCGGGCTACCCGCACCTGGAAGAAGCCATCCGCTTCGCCGAGCTGGTGTTTCCGCTGCTGCCCGGCCGGCAGGCGGTGACGCTGCGCGACCAGTCGCTGACCGGCGGCGCGTTCGACATCCGGGCGAGCCGGCCGGCGGCGGCCGAGCCCGTGGCGGCCACCGCGCCCGTGCCGGAGGCGGTGCGATGAGCGCCCCCACGTCGAGTCCGCGCGTGATCGACATGCGCTGCCGGCCCGCCTACCTGCACGACTTCTTCGGCCGGACACCCGGCTCGCCCGGCGAAGACCTGGCGCGCTGGCTGAACCGGCGCGTGGGCACGCGCGGCGACGACGCGCACTTCACCCGCTCGCGCACGCCCGAAGGCTTTCTGGCCGAGGTGCGCGATGCCGGCCTGTCGCACGCCGTGGTGGTGGGCCGTCACACGCCCGGCCAGCACCTGCCCAACGACACCATCCATGCCATCGTGCAGGGCCAGCCGGAGCTGATCGGCATCGGCGCGGTGGACCCGGCGCTGCAGGGCGAGGCCGCCGCACTGGCCGAAGTGGAGCGCGCCGTGAAGGTGCTGGGCCTGGCGGGCATCGACATCGAACCGGGCTTCGGCCAGCCGCCGCGCCACCCGGACGACCCGGTGTACTTTCCCATCTACGAGCGGGCGCAGCAGCTGGGCGTGCCCGTGTTCCTGATGACCGGGCCGACCTCGCCCGACCTGCGCTTCAACGACCCGGCCCCGGTCGCGCGCGTGGCGCAGGCCTTTCCGCGCCTGCCCATCGTGGCGTACCACGGCTGGTGGCCCAACGTGCAGCAGGCCATCGGCCTGGCCTTTCGCTACGACAACGTGTTCCTGGTGCCCGACATGTATTTGTTCCAGCCCGGCAGCCCGGCCTATGTGGAGGCGGCCAATGGGTTTCTGGGCGACCAGCTGCTGTTCGGCTCGTCGTACCCGTTCCGGCCGATCGGCCAGTCCATCGAAGACGCCCTGGCGCTGGGCCTGCGCGAGAGCGTGATCGACCGGGTGCTGTACGGCAATGCGGCGCGACTGCTGGGCATCGGCAGCGTGCCGGTGCAGGCCGGGCCCGCCTGACTCCCGTCGGCCTGCAGCGCCCGCCCGGCAAGGGCCAGGCTTTCTCTCAGAAGGTTTCCCAGTCGTCATCCGACCGCGATGACGGCGCAGGCGCCGGGCGCGGCGCAGCGGCCCGAGGGGCCGCCGGTGCCGGCGCGGCAGGC
>NZ_BAAJYT010000457.1:0-1857 GCF_057541515.1 Acidovorax sp. KNOB132 | reverse complement strand
AGCATGTACACGGCCGCCAGATGCTCGGGCGTGCACCGGGCCATGGCGGCCGCCAGCGCCAGGTCGAGCCCGCGCCGGTTCGCCAGGCCGGTGAGCGGGTCGGTGTGCGCGAGTGAGCGCATGGCGTCGCGCTCGCGGCGGGCATCGCGCGCGGCCCGGCCCAGCGCCGCGGTGCGCAGCCCCAGCACGCGCATGAACAGCAGCATGTCCACCACCGTGCCGATCTGCAGGGCATGCAGCGTCCAGCCGTTGGCCGGCAGCAGGCCTTGCGACAGACCGGCCATGGCAACCGCCGCGATGAAGAACGCGGCGGCTGCCAGCAGCAGCGTGGCACCCAGCGGATCGCGCCGCCGCGCGCGGGCCCAGGCCACCGGCACGCTCATCAGCCAGGGCAGGGGGCCCAGGGCGGTGAGCAGCACCATGGCCATGCGCGTGTCGATCCCGTCCACGAGAAAGGCGGCGCCCAGCACCGCGCTGACCGCGGCACCGCCCTGCATGGCACGAAAGAAACCGCCACGCGCCTTGCCCTCCAGCAGGGCCTGCCCGAGGAACAGGAAGGTGGTTGCCAGTGCCGCGAAGCCGCACAGGGTCGCGATGTGCAGTTCGATCCAGAGCTGGTCGCGCCAGAGGTACTGTGCCCCGATCCCGAAGAGCTGCAGGCAAAAGCCCGCGCTTGCCGCGACGAGCAGCGCGTAGTGCAGAAAGAGCCGCTCGCCTCCTCCGATCCATTGCCCCAGGCTGTAGATCAGCAGGCAAAGGGCCAGCCCGGCGAACAGGCCCTGCAGCATCTGCTCGGCGAGCGCGTCGGAGAGAAACTGCGGGGCCTGCGCCACGGTGGCGGGCAGGACCATGCTGCCGCCCGTGCGCACGCGCACCAGCAGTTCGTAGGGCACGCCGGCGGTCATCTTGAGGTCCATCGCCGGGGTGCGCGACTGCCAGGGACGCTGGCTGAACGGGCGCATGTTGCCCATGGCGGCCTGCTGCACGATGCGGCCGCCCTGCGCCAGATAGAGGTCCACCTGGTGCAGGGCGGGGTAATCGATGTTCACGACCCACTCCGTGTTCGCCCCCGCCTGGTTGATCAGCGTGGCGCGCAGCCACAGGGCGCCCGCATGCACTCCGAGCGATCCGCCCGTGTGGGCCGGTGCGGCGAATGCGGCAGGGTTTGCCAGGGCTTCCTCGGCCGTCAGCGCCGCGGTACGGTCGACCCGCACCGTGAAGGTGTGCCACAGGTTCACGGACGGCATGCCATCTCGGAGCACCAGCGGTTGCGCGGCCTGGGCGGCGGGGGCGAGCAATGCGGACATCACCACCACCACGCACCCCGGCAGAACGCGGCGCAGCCAGCACCGCAGGAAGGTTGGAGACCACGGATGCAGGCGGGAAAACAGGCGCATGGCAACGGTGGCAATGGGAGAGACGCGATGGCTTGGGCGTCAGCGCACCGTGCGCAAATGGCGGGCGCAGCACCCGCCGGAAGGTGCCGGGCGATGTGTCATGTGCGCAAGCCGCCGCAGGGCGGGCAGAGGGCCATGCGGGGCCGGGAAGCAGCGCAGCGGGGGCGGACGGTGTGGGGGCGGGGCATGCTGTATCACGTTGTAACGCTGCCGCAGTGTAGAAGAACTTTCTCCGCAGATTCCATTTTTTTGATGGTGCAGTGCGTGGGGCCCACGAAAAGCGGGTGCCATGCAGCGGCGGGCGGCGGGCGGCGGGCGGCAGGCGGCACAGGCCATGGGCGCGACCTTTCATACGGCGGATGCGCTCTGCGTCCTCGTACTTGATTTCGGCAGATCGTCTGGGCGGCACTCTCGCACGGTGCGGAGCCGGCACAGGGCGATCAGGGAGCCGACGGATCAG
>NZ_BAAJYT010000456.1:0-1859 GCF_057541515.1 Acidovorax sp. KNOB132 | reverse complement strand
AGGGCGAAACTGATCTGGCAGCGCGACTGGAGCAGCCGGTGCACACGCACCAGCGACAAGGAATGGCCGCCGATGTCAAGAATGGTCATTGCGCCCTACGCGCTGCACCCCCAGCACCTCGGCCCAGATCTGCGCCAGCGCCCCTTCGATCTCCCCCTGCGGCGCCTCGTACCCCGAACCCCCTCCGAACTGCGCCTTCGGCAGCGCCTTCCTGTCCACCTTGCCGTTGGCGTTCAGCGGCAGCCCCGGCTGCACCACCACCGCCCCCGGCACCATGTAGTCCGGCAACGCCTTGCCCAACCTCTCGCGCAGCCAGGCCGCATCGATCCCGGCCCCTTCGTCCTGCGCTTGCAATTGCTGGCGCTCGCCATGCAGCGCCACGTGCGCCACCAGCCGGCCCTGCTGCTCCACCACCACCGCCTCCCTCACTTCGGGCTGCACCAGCAACTGCGCCTCGATCTCCCCCAGCTCGATCCGCAGCCCCCGGATCTTCACCTGGTGGTCCAGCCTCCCCAGGTACTCCAGCTGCCCCTGCGCGTTCCAGCGCACCAGGTCTCCCGTTCGGTACAGCCTCTGGCCTCCCTCCCCCGCCACGAACCGCTCGGCCGTCAGGCCCGGCCGTCCCAGGTAGCCCCGCGCCAGGCTGATGCCTCCCAGGTACAGCTCTCCCGCCACACCCTGCGGCACCGGGTTCAACTGGCCATCCAGCACCCACGCCTGCGTGGCCGAGATCGGCCGCCCGATCGGCACCTGCGTGCCTCCGTCTTCACGGCACTGCCACTGCGTGACGTGGATGGTGGTTTCCGTGGGGCCGTACAGGTTCTGCAGCGAGGCGCCTTGCAGCCGCTGCAGCGCTTCGCTCTGGGTGGCCGCGGGCATGGCTTCGCCCCCGCAGATGATGTAGCGCAGCCGCGTCTGGCGCTCGATGCCTTCGTGCGCCAGGAAGGCCTGCAGCATGGAGGGCACGAAGTTCAAGGTGGTGATCTGGTGCTGGCGGATGAGCTGCACGAGCCGCTCGGGGTCTCTCTGGTCCCCGGGCTGGGCCACCACCAGCCGCACGCCGGTGGTCAAGGGCCAGAAGGTCTCCCACACCGAGACGTCGAAGCCGAATGGGGCCTTGTGCAGCACGGTGTCGCTCGCATTGAGCGCATAGGTCTGCTGCATCCAGGCCATGCAGCTGTGGAGCGCGCTGTGGCGGATGGCCGCGCCCTTGGGTCGCCCGGTGGAGCCGGAGGTGTAGATGACGTACGCCAGGTTCTCGCCGTGCAGCGCCACCTGCGGGTCGTGTTCGCACTCGTCGGTCAGCCGCACCGTGTCCAGCTCCAGCACCTGCAAGCCCGCCGTCTCGGGCACCTTGCCACCATGCTGGTGCTGCGTGAGCAGCAGGCCGATGCCGCTGTCCTGCACCATGTAGGCCAGCCGCTCCGGCGGGTACTCCGGGTCCAGCGGCACATACGCCCCCCCGGCCTTCAGGATGCCCAGCAAGCCCACCACCATCTCGGTGCTGCGCTCCACCAAAATGCCCACCCGCGTCTCGGGCCGCACCCCCAGCTTCACCAGCCGGTGCGCCAGCTGGTTGGCGCGGGCGTTGAGCTGGCCGTAGCTCAGCGCCTCCTGACCGAACACCAACGCAGGGGCATCGGGCTGCGCCGCCGCCTGGCGCTCGAACAGTTCGTGCACCGCCACCGGCGTGCCGTGGCCCTGGCGGTTGTCGCCCCACGCCGCCAGCCGATCACGCTCCGCCGCGCCCAGCAACGGCACCTCGCCCACCGCCTGCCCAGGGCGCTCCGCCAGCGCCTGCAAGAGCGCCATGTAGTGCTCCCCCATCCGCTCCATCGTCCCAGAATCGAACAGCTCCG
>NZ_BAAJYT010000455.1:0-1860 GCF_057541515.1 Acidovorax sp. KNOB132 | reverse complement strand
CGCCCGCCGCCGCTGCTGGCGAGCCGGCCCCGGCCGCCGCGCCGTTCGTGCACCCGGCCAATCTCCCGAAGCCCGGCGAGCCCGTGCGCGTGAACGGCTACACCAGCGAGACGCTGGAGTGGAAAGCCTGGCTGCCCGTGCTGGACCTGGCGCAGGCCTCGCCCGCGCAACTGGCGGTGCTCGAGGCCAGCCACCCCAAGGCCAAGACCAGCGACTACTACCGCGTGCTGGTGCACCAGCCGCGCATCCTGGAGGAGCGGTCGATCGTGTTCAACGCGATCATGTACGCGCCCGGCGGCCTGTCGCGCGCCGAGCGCGAACTCGCCAGTGCCGTGGTCTCGCGCGTGAACGGCTGCGTGTACTGCGCCTCGGTGCATGCGCAGCGGTTCGAGCAGCTGGCCAAGCGCAACGACGTGATCGTGCAGGTGTTCACCGAGCCACAGGGCGCGGGCACCACCGCGCGCGAGCAGGCCATCGTGCAGGCCAGCATCGACCTCACGCGCGCGCCCGGCGCGTTCGGTGCGGACCAGGTGCGGCCGCTGCGCGCGGCCGGCCTGTCGGACCTGGAAATCCTCGACGCCGTGCACGCCGTGGCCATCTTCGCCTGGGCCAACCGGCTGATGCTCAACCTGGGCGAACCGGTGTTCCCCGGCTGAAAACCGCAGGGCAGGGGATGCCCGCCCGCCATCAGATCGCGCAGCCGTCCGGGCCACAGGCCAGGGCACTGCCGGCCGGCGCGATGGCGGCCCGCCCGGCCTCCAGGTGCTGGCGCAGCACGGTCTTCCAGGCCTCGGGCTGGCCCAGCGAGGGGCCGATGTCCAGCGTCTGCAGCGGCGCGCCGGGCTGCTCCAGTGCCAGGGTGGGAAAGCCCTGGCCGCCCGCGCGGGCCAGCCACTGGCGGCTTTCCGCGAAGTGCGCCTGCGTGGGCGCGCCTTGCCACTGCGCGAAGGCGGCGCGGAACGCCGCGGCGTCCAGGCCCAGTTCGGCCGCCAGATCCTGCAGCACGGCGGCGTCCGCCACGCGGCGGCCTTGCACATAGTGCGCCTGCTGGATGCGGTGCGCCATGTCCAGCCCGCGCTGGCCCAGGGCCTGGGCGGCCAGGATGGCGGTGGTCGGTGGTTCCGAATCCATCACCGCCATCGGGTCGCGCAGCAGGCCTTCGAAGTACGCCTCGCCGAAGGGCTGGCCGGTGAGCTGGGCGATGCGCCGGTCGTGCGGCACCACGTGGTCGCGCCACCGGGGTGTGATGGCGATGCGGTTGGGGCCGGCCAGCATGCCGCCGCCGTGCAGCGCGATCGCCAGGCCCGGCACCTGCCGCGCGGCTTGCACCAGCGGCGCGGCGGCGTAGCACCAGCCGCACAGCGGGTCGAAGACGTAGTGCAGCACCGCAGACGGTGCGGCGGCGTTCACTGAGGCCATTTCATTTCGCCCTTGATGACCTTGGCGCCCAGCTCCAGCGAAGACGATTCGCCCAGTTGCGGGTAGCGCTTCTTCATGGCGGCGACCAGCGCGGCCGAGTCCTTGGCGCGGGCGGCTTCTTCCTCGAAGGCCTTCACGTAGCCGCGGGTGAATGCCACCGAGGCGGTGCTGCGCGGCTCCCGGCCGCTGGCGTCCGGCACGAAGTGGCCCGGCACCACGACCTCCGGCTGCAGCGCGTCGATCTGGTCGAGCGTGGCGAGCCAGTCACGGCGCGATTCGGGCGTCTGCGTGTCGGCCATCCAGACGTGGATGTTGGCGGCCACCGGCACGCCGCCCACCACGGCTTTCAGCGAAGGAATCCACACCACCGTGCGGCCGGGCGTCGGGCCGTTCAGGCCGACCACCTGGATGGCCTGGCCTTCCAGCGTGATGGTGTCGCCC
>NZ_BAAJYT010000454.1:0-1863 GCF_057541515.1 Acidovorax sp. KNOB132 | reverse complement strand
CGCCGCGCAGCCAGTCGGCCAGGGCCAGCGGGGCATGCACCTCGGGCACCCGGTTGCGCCCGCACTGCTCGCAGGCCGCCACGGCGATCGCCTGCCAGTGGGCCTGGCGCTTTTGCGCGCGCTCGCCCGACAGTTTCAGCACGCTGCGCGCGGCGGCCACCGGCTGGATGCTGGCCGCGCCCAGTTCGGCGGCTTTCTCCACGAGCCAGTCCATGCGCTCGTTGGCCGGCATGCCCACCACCAGGTGCACGGCGCGCGCGGCCTCGCGCTCCACGGGGTCGTGCGCGCCGACCTCCACGTCCACATCGGAGCGGCCCATGCGGGTGATGGTGGCGGCGTATTCGCCCCCGCGCCCGTCGAACAGCGTGATCGCGTCGCCGGGCTGCAGGCGCAGCACCTGCACGTGGCGCGCGGCCGAGGGCGGCAGCGCCAGCGCGGCGCCGCCCGCCAGGGGCAAGGGGCAATGGAAACGGGGCATTTGCTACTATTTTTATAGCTACACGCCCTAGTATTGATTGCGGCGGTAGCGGTTTTGACTCAAACTCTTCCGAAAGCGAAGCCGGTGGCTTCCCGCGTTCCTTCGATCTCGTCCACCAGCCGCAGCAGCGGCTTGAGCTCGCGGTAGCGGCTGGCCGTCGAGCGGATGTAGCCGATGAAACGCGGCGTGTCCGCCAGGTACTTGGGCTTGCCGTCACGCAGCGTGATCCGCGCGAAGATGCCGGCCACCTTCAGGTGCCGCTGCAGACCCATCCATTCGACCGCGCGGTAGAACTCGCCGAAGTCCGCGCCCCAGCCGCTGGCGCTCGCCGCACCGACCAATCCCGACTTTCGCGCTTTTTCCCAGTAACGCACGGTAATGTCGATGACGAAATCCTCTTCCCAGCTGATGAACGCATCGCGCAGCAGGCTGGCGATGTCGTAGGTGATGGGGCCGTGCACCGCATCCTGAAAATCCAGCACGCCCAGCGGCCCGTCCGCCGGGGGCGCCATGAGGTTGCGCATCATGAAGTCGCGGTGCACGAACACGCTGGGGGCTTCCAGATTGTTGGCGACCAGCACGTCGAAGGTCTTGGCGAGCACGCCCTGCTGCGCCTCGGTGAGCGCCACGCCGCGGTGGCGCGCCAGGTACCAGTCGGGAAAAAGGGCCAGTTCGCGCCGCAGCAGGGCCTCGTCGTAGGGCGGCAGCACGCCGGGGCGCGAGGCCTGCTGCCATTGCAGCAGCACGTCGCTGGCCTGCAGGTACCAGGCGTGCGCCGCCTCGGGCGCCGCGGGGTCCAGCCGCTCGATGACCGTCTGCGCGCCCAGGTCGGACAGCAGCATGAAGCCGTGGGGCGCGTCCCAGGCCAGCACCTCGGGCACGTGCAGGCCCGCGTCGGCCATCAGGCGCTGCACGTGGGCGAAGGGGCGGCAATCCTCCTTGTCCGGCGGGGCGTCCATCACGATGCGGCTGGTGCCGTCGGCGGCGTCGATGCGCAGGTAGCGGCGAAAGCTCGCGTCTGCCGAGGCGGGGCGCAGGCTCGCGGGGCGCAGGCCGTGCGTGGCGGCCAGCGGCGCCAGCCAGGCCTCGAACGCGTTGCGGCGGGGCGGCGTCGGGCCAGGCGACGGCGGGAAAGGCGGCAGCAGCAGCGGCGCCGGCCGGGGCCGGATCGGCCACGATGGGAGAAGGAGGGTGGCTCATGGATAATCCGATTTTACAAACCCGGCCTGCCCGGACCGGGTGGCCTGCGGTGCCTGCTCCGCGCCGCCGACCGGCTGATTCCATGGACATCCCTTCCTTGCCCGATCCGTTCCGACCGACGCCCCCCTTCCTGCCCGCCCGCCGCGGCGCTGCGGCCCGCCGTCCCTCGGCGCCCGCGTTCGAGC
>NZ_BAAJYT010000453.1:0-1863 GCF_057541515.1 Acidovorax sp. KNOB132 | reverse complement strand
TCGCTCGACTTCCTCGGTGCGCCAGCCGTGCACGGTGTCTTTTCGGTTTGCGGTCCACGGTCTCGGTGCGGTCGCGGTGGATGACGTTTGGTCTCGTTCCCGATCGATGGTCTTTGCGCCGGTCGCGGCCGACCCACTTGTCCTCGTCGTTCTCCACTTCGGTGAGCTGGTCCTTTTGCGCATGCAGCCACAGCTGCTCGGCGCCTGCCTTGTCCTCAAAGCGGATGGCGTTGGCATCGCCCGCGCCGTTCTTCAGCCCGTCGCCGAAGGCCCCGCCCTTGCTCGATTTGGTCTTGATGCCCGACTGCGTGGCGTTGGCCGGCAGCGCCCACGGCGGCATGTTGTCCGCGTTGTACACGCAGCCGGTGATGAGGGGGTGGTCCGGGTCGCCATTGAGGAAGTCGACCACGACTTCCATGTTGATGCGCGGGATGAACAGGGCCCCGAAGCCGGAGCCGGCCCAGCTGCTGGAGACCCGCACCCAGCAGCTGGAGTTCTCGTTCATGGCGCCCACCCGGTCCCAGTGGAACTGCACCTTGACGCGCCCGTACTGGTCGGGCCAGATCTCCTCGCCCGGCGGGCCGACGACGAAGGCGGTCTGCGGGCCGGTGGTCCTGGGTTTCGGCGTGGTGCGCGCGGGGGTGTAGGGCACGCTGGTGGGCTGGGCCAGCAGGGTGAACCGCTGGAACGAGCCTTCTTCCTGCGCCGTGCCCTTGGGGCCCGGGGCCGCAGCGCTGACCTGGGGGTTTTCCTTGAAGTGGTATTCGAGGCCGGTGAGCAGGTAGGCCTGGTTCTGGTCCTCGCGCGGGTAGTTCTCCAGCGTGAAGGTGTAGCCCGGGGCCAGCGCCCGGTGGCGCGACTGGCCCCGCACGGTGCTGTGCCCGGTGAGGCTTTCCTGCAGCCGCACCCGGGCATAGGCTTCGCCATCGCCGAATTCGGTGTAGCCGCCCGGCCATTCGTAGATTTCGTGGGCGTCGTGCGCATGCCCCGGCGGGGTCTGGCGCATGTTGGACAGGTCCGCGCGCGGCTTCTTGAAGTCGTAGTCGTCGTTGTAGTGCCGCCCGGAGTGGATGGCCTGGTGCAGTTCCCAGGCGTGGATGTTCTCTTTGTCGGCGACGGCGGCCTTCTCGGGCGGGTAGAACGGGATGACAGCAGCACCAGCGAGCGGGCTGTGCGAGGCGACGATGTCGTCGGCCAGGGTCAGGATGTGCTGGCCGGCGCTGTGCTGGTGGTAGTAGTAGATGCCTTCATGCTCCATCAGGCGCGAGACGAAGGCGCAGTCGGTCTCGCCGTACTGCACGCAGTAGTCCCAGCTGCGATACGCCCGCGTGAGCCGCTTTTGCAGGGGGTGGCCGTATTTGCCGAGCACCTCTTCGATGATGTCGGGAACGGTCTTGTTCTGGAAGATCCGAAAGTCGCTCTTGCGCGTGGCCAGCCACAGCCAGGGCTGCAGGCGCAGGCGGTAGGAGTAATACCGGTGGTCTTCGCCTTGCAGGCCGAACCGGGTGACGATGCCGTCCAGGTAGCGCCGGCCGCCGCCTTCGGTCTCCACCTCCACCGTGGCGTGCTTGCCCAGCAGCGCCTTGGGGTCGAGGGACTTGCTCTCGCTCAGCAGATCCACATCCAACCGCAACAGCTCGCTCAAGGATTCCTTGCCCTGCAGGCGGCGAAACTGCAGCTGTTCTGCCCAATGGCGTTTGGATCGTGACACGGCGATTGGTCGATGCGAAAAAATGTTTCTAGCGGTGGATCGGCTGGCGGATTATGGTGATGGTCTGTGGAAGATTGACAGATGCTGTTGGATTAAAAAACCATCCATTGCATTCTTGGATGTTTTTTGCAAAAAGAATACCCTTGTCGCAC
>NZ_BAAJYT010000452.1:0-1872 GCF_057541515.1 Acidovorax sp. KNOB132 | reverse complement strand
TGGAGTTCCAGAACGCGGCCGAGGTGATCGAACGCGAAGGCGCATCGCGCGTGTTCCTGATGCTCGACGAGTTCGCGCGGCGCCTGCACGAACTGCTGCGCACCTCGGACATCACCACGCGCACGCAGGAGGAATGCCTGTGGCTCTTCCTGCCGTTCTCCTCGCCCGAGGGGCTGGCCGCGCGCCTGCAGGCGTCGCTCCAGGGCGCGGGCGGCGGCGCGGCCGCGATGCCGCTGCGCACGCGCATCCGGCACCTGGAGGTGCCGGGCGGCCTGCGCTCCGGCGAGCAGGCCTCGGACCTGATGGCGCGGCTGCGCGACGGGACCTGATCGCATGGGGGAGCAGGTGGTGTTCGCGTTCGTCACGCTGTTTTCCAGCGCGACGCACCAGTCGTGGGTGGAGCTGGCGCTCAAGTTCTTCCCGTTCGTGGTGCTGCTGGAGGCGCCGTTCTTCCTGCTCGTGTGCGCGGGCATGGTGAAGTACGGCCTGCGCGAGCACCGGCCCTACCTGCAGCGCGAGCGCTATCCGCGCGTGTCCTGCGTCATCACCTGCTACTCCGAGGGCGACGACGTGCGCAAGACCATCCAGTCGCTCGCCCAGCAGATCTACCCGGGCTTCATCGAGATCATCGCCGTGGTGGACGGCGCGGTGCAGAACGAGCCCACGCTGCGTGCGGCCCGCGGGGCGCGCGAACTGCTGGCCGGTGCCCGCCGGCGTGCGCTGGTGGTGCTGCCCAAGTGGCAGCGCGGCGGCCGCGTGTCGTCGCTGAACGCCGGCCTGTCGATCGCCAGCGGCGAGATCGTGATGGCGCTCGATGGCGACACCTCGTTCGACAACGACATGGTGCGCCATGCCACGCGGCATTTCGACGACCCCGGCGTGGTGGGCGTCGCCGGCAGCCTGCGGGTGCGCAACGCCCGCCGCTCGCTGGCCGCGCGCATGCAGGCGCTGGAATACATGCTGTCCATCGGCGCGGGCAAGACGGGGCTGTCGGAGTTCAACATCGTCAACAACATCTCGGGGGCGTTCGGCGTGTTCCGCGCCAGCTTCATCCGCAACCTGGGCGGCTGGGACGCGGGCACGGCCGAGGACCTGGACATGACGATGCGCATCAAGCAGTACTTCGGCCGCCATCCGGGCCTGCGCATCGTGTTCGACCCGCATGCCGTGGGCCACACCGACGCGCCGGACACCTGGCGCGTGTTCTTCCGCCAGCGCCTGCGCTGGGACGGCGACATGTTCTACATCTTCATCCGCAAGTTCCGCCTGAACCTGCGCCCGCGCCTGCTGGGCTGGCGCAATTTCCTGTTCGTGGTGGTGAACGGCCTGGTGATGCAGGTGCTCATGCCCTTCCTCATCGTGGCCTACACCGGCGTGATGCTGCTCACGCTGCCGGTGGGGGCTGTGCTGGGGGTGCTGGGGTTCGTCTACGCGGTGTACCTCGCGGCGCTGCTGTTCTATTTCCTGCTGTACCTCGTGGCCGTGTCCGAGCGGCCCCGGCACGACGCGGCCTACCTGCGGTTCCTGCCGCTGTTTCCGCTCTTCGCCTTCGTCAACCGCGTGCACTGCACGTTCTCGATCCTGCAGGAGGTCTTCCTGAAGACCCACCTGGACTCCGCGATGGCCCCCTGGTGGGTGCTGCGCAAAACCAAGTTCTGATATGCCGCATCGCCTGGGGAAACGTCTTTTGCCATGGGCCGCGGTGCTGTGCCTGATGGGGTGGGGCGCGGGCGCGCTGGCGGCCGAACCGGCCCCGCCGCTGGTGCCCCCCGTGTTGGCGCTGGAGGCGCCGCCCGCACTGCCCGCTGACGTGCTGGCCCAGGCGCCTGCCACCCTGGCGGAGCTGGAAGGCTGGGCCGAGGTGCAGGCCCC
>NZ_BAAJYT010000451.1:0-1900 GCF_057541515.1 Acidovorax sp. KNOB132 | reverse complement strand
CGCGCCAGGCCGCCACACGGCCGGCGGCAGCGCTCCCCGCCGCGGTGGCTGCGGCCGTGCCTTGGCCGGCCAGGGCCTGCTGGATGGCGCGGGTGGCATCGGCGAGCTGGCCGGTGCGCATCAACGGGGTGACCTCGTTCAGAAGCTGCTTGACCTTCTTGTTCCAGTCCATGGGGAATCCTTTCGAAAAGCGGGCCGCGGGGGCCCTGGCGTGCGGGGGCGGCACCGGGGCCCCCAGGGGCGCTGCGTGCCGCGTTCGTCTCGTCGTGTCTCTTGTCTCGCCGCCGCCTTCGAATCGGGCCGGTCTGCCATGGTGGTCCGGTCGCCAGCGCCGAAGGCGCGGGTCCGTCCCTTGTCGTCGTGTCCACCGGCGCGTGCCGGTGGGTGTCAGCCGATGCGGCCGGCCAGCGCGGCCTTGACCGCCGCGCTGGCGTGCAGCGCCCCCAGCACATGGACGGAGGCGATGGTCGCCTGGGCCAATGCAGGGGGCACGTCGTCGTCGATGGTGCACAGGCCCAGCACGCGGATCTCCAGCGTCTGCCCTGCGGCCTGGACGGCCTCCAGTTCGGCCCGGCCGAACCGCTGCAGCCCCAGCACCAGCGTCTTGCGGGCCACCACCTGCCGCACCGCATCGGCCTGCGCAACCAGCTGGTTGCGGATCGCGGTGCGGATGAAGTCCGTGCGGTTCGAATAGAACCCCTCGGACACCAGCAGGTCGATGTGGCCGAGGTCCACATACCCCAGGTTGATCGTCACCTTCTCCGAATCGGGAACCTTGTTGCTGCGCTCGAGTGCCGTCGTTGCCATAAAAACCTCGTTTTTCCATCCCATTGGATGGCAAATGGATGGTCTATGGAATCTTTCAAGGGCATCTGCGCAAAATAAAGGGGCCCGAAGGCCCCTGTCGTTGCCAGGGTGCAGCGGCTTCAGCCGGCGCCGCGCCCGCCCCCGCTGCCTGCCGCGCCCTGGCGCGACTGCACCTGGTTGCCGCTGCCAATGTGGGCATCACGGTCGTGCCGGCTTTCCGGCGTGCGCTGGGCTTCGTTCTTTTGGGTGGGCTCCTGGTTGCCTTGGCGGTTGTGGTCGTTTTCCACTTTGCCCTTGCCGGGCTCCTGCTTGTCGTTGGCCATGGTGTGTCTCCTTGCGAACGGGGGAATGAAACGATGGGATCGATGGGGGGCGAAAAAGCCGCGCTCAGGACAGCGACAGTTCCTTGTGCTCGCCCATGTCCTTGGGCGGGTTGCCCGTGACGGCCGCCTTGGCCATCTTGAACAGCTGGGTCATCTTGCTTTCCTTGACGTCCCAGTACTCGGCGTGGCTGATGTGGATGGCCAGCAGCACGAGATTGGGGTCGTTCACGCCGTCCGGAAACCAGGCCTTCGCCATGGGCGACCATAGGGCCTCTTTCTTGGCGATGTCTTCGATGAAGCCAGCCGCGCCGGACAGCGAAACATAGCTGTCCTTCTCAGGGTTGGAGTAGGTCACGTTGACCTGGCTGTCCGAGCGCAGGCGCTCGAACAGCTCTCCGTCGCGCGGGATGAAGAAGAACAGTTGCGACTGCTCGTCAATGTCCTTGTTCTGAGTCGTCAGGGGGTGGGCATGCAGCATGCCGCTGGCGGCGCGGTGCGTGAGCATGCCGAAGCGGATGTCCTTGATCAGCCGCCACAGCGTGGCGTGGGGGGAAGTGGTGTCGTCGTTGCTCATGGGTGTCTCCGGCAAGCAGGGAAGGAGGCCGAACGCCGCGCGCACTGGGCGCGCGGTGTGGGAGGAGGTCCCAATGTAGGGGGGCCCTGCTGCGCCCACGGTCGGCTCGCGGCCCGGGGCCCTGTGGGGCATGTCCGACATCTCCGCGCGGGCCGCCCGAGCCGGCCGGCCCGGGCCTGCGGGCCGGGCTCAGGCC
>NZ_BAAJYT010000450.1:0-1908 GCF_057541515.1 Acidovorax sp. KNOB132 | reverse complement strand
CCAGCTCGCGCACGTTGCCGGGCCAGGGCGCCTGCTGCAGCGCGCGTTCGGCGGCGGGTGTGAGCTGCGGACGCGGGTAGCCCAGGCGCCGGCTGTAGGCATCGATGAAATGGCGCGCCAGCGGCACGATGTCGCCCGGGCGCTCGCGCAGCGTGTGCACCTCCAGGCTCACCACGTTCAGGCGGTAGTACAGGTCCTTGCGAAAGCGCTGCTGCAGCACCAGCGCCTGCAGGTCCACCGACGCGGCGGCCACGATGCGCACGTCGATGGGAATGGGCTGGCGCCCGCCCACGCGCACCACCTCGCGCTGCTGCAGCACGCGCAGCAGCTTGTTCTGCACGGCCAGCGGCAGGTCGTTCACCTCGTCCAGGAAGATGGTGCCGCCATGGGCTTCCTCGAACCAGCCGGGCTGCGCCCCGAAGGCGCCGGGGAAGGCGCCGCTTTCATGGCCAAACAGCTCCGAGTCCACCAGCGCTTCGGAGAACGCGCCGCAGCCCACGGCCACGAAGGGCGCGGCGCTGCGCGGGCTGCGGCTGTGCAGGTAGCGCGCGATCAGCTCCTTGCCGGTGCCGCTCTCGCCGGTGATGAGCACGCCGGCGTCGCTGGGCGCCACCTGCTCCACTTCGGCCAGCAGCGCCTTGGAGCGCGGGTCTTCGAAGATCCATGCCAGGCCGGCCTCGGGGGCGGCGGGCGTGGAGGTGGCGGTGGCGGTGCGGGCCGGTGCGGCGGGCCATGCGGGGAGGGTCGCCATGGTCTTCAGCCTGGAGTTTGAAAGCGATCGTGCCGGGCGATCACGAATAGAACGACGGCGCCGGCACCCTGGCGTGCAGCGCCCAGTCGCCCAGCTCCTGCAGCTTGTAGTCCACCGGGTCGTGCAGCGTCTGCGTGCGCAGGTTGCGCCAGAAGCGGTCCAGCCGCAGCGCGCCGTGCGTGGCGCGCGCGCCGGTGGTCTCGAAAAGCCGGGTGGTCACGTCCAGCCCCACGCGGGTGGAAGCCACCTTGGCCGTTGCCACGGCCACGGCCACGCGGCCCCGGCCTTCGGCGTCCAGCGCGTCACCTTGCGCCCAGGCCGCATCGAACGTGGCGGCGGCCTGCGCGGCCAGCAGGCGCACGCTCTCCAGCCCCACGAAGAACTCGCCGTAGTGCGACTGGATGTACGGGTCTTCGCTGGCGCGCTCGGCGGGCGAGCGGAACCAGGGGCGCGACTCGTTCAGCGTGTAGTGCCGCGCCTGCGCGAACGCGCCCTCGGCCAGGCCCAGGAACAGGTGCACGAACACCAGCTGCGCCAGCAGCGGCCGCAGCGACGAGCGCGGCGTGGTCAGCGGGCCGGGGTCGCGCAGCAGCTCGCTGCCCTCCACGCGCACGTTCTCGAACAGGGCGCTGCCGCTGTCGGTCTGGCGCTGGCCGAAGCTGTTCCAGTCGCCGTTCAGGGTGATGCCTGCGCGGGCCGTGGGAATGGCGGCGATCAGCAACTGGCCGGTGTGTTCGTCAATGCCCGAGGCGACCAGCATCTCGGAATCCAGCGCGCCCGAGCAAAAGCTCTTCTTGCCCGAGAAGTCGTACCAGTCGCCGATGCGGCGCACGGCGGTGCGCGTGTCCAGCGGGTTGAGCGCGTTGCCCCAGAACCATTGCTTGCGCGCCGTCTGCTCCAGCCATGGCACCCACTGTTCGGGCCGCGCGAACAGGCGCACGGTGGCCAGCAGCAGGTGGTGAAAGCCGTAGACGTGGGCCAGCGAGCTGTCGGCCTGCGCGAGGGTGCGCACGGTCTGCAGCGTGGTCGCCCAGTCGGCGCCCTGGCCGCCCTGCGCGGTGGGGATGGAGAGCGACAGCAGGCCGCTGGCGCGCAGCGCATCGCGCTCGGCCTTCGGCGTGCCGCCGCGGGCATCGCGCTCGGCAGCGGTGGCGGCG
>NZ_BAAJYT010000449.1:0-1928 GCF_057541515.1 Acidovorax sp. KNOB132 | reverse complement strand
ACCAGCCGCAGGCCCATGCGCACGGCCGGCTGCGGGTCGGCCACGCCGCGCACGGGCTGGGGCTCGCCCTCCAGGGTCGCGTCCCAGTCGCTGTGCACCGCATCGATGGGCAGCACGCGCACGCCGTGGCGCACGGCGTCCTGCACCAGTTGTGAGGGCGTGTAGAAACCCATGGGCTGCGAGTTGAGCAGCGCCGCCAGAAAGCATGCGGGCTCGTGGCACTTGAACCAGCTGCTCGCATAAGCCAGCATGGCGAAGCTGTAGGCATGGCTCTCGGGGAAGCCGTATTCGCCGAACCCTTTGATCTGCTGAAAAATGCGCCGGGCAAAATCTTCGCGATAGCCGTTGGCAGCCATGCCTTCCATGAACGGCTGTTCGAAATGGTGGACGCCACCGGTGCGTTTCCATGCGGCCATGGAGCGGCGCAGCTCATCGGCCATGCCAGGCGTGAAGCGGGCAGCGATCATGGCGATCTGCATGACCTGCTCCTGGAAGATGGGAACGCCCAGCGTGCGCTCCAGGGCCTCTGTCAACTCTTTGTGCTCCAGTTCCAGCGGCTCGCCGCGCAACCGCCGCTCCCGGGCCTGCAGGTACGGGTGCACCATGCCGCCCTGGATCGGCCCCGGCCGCACGATGGCCACCTCGACCACCAGGTCGTACAGCTCGCGCGGGCGCAGTCGCGGCAGCATGCTCATCTGCGCCCGGCTTTCGATCTGGAACACGCCCACGGTGTCGGCCGCGCAGATCATGTCGTAAGTGGCGCCGTCCTCGCGCGGGATGCCGGCCAGGTCCCAGTGCTCGCCGCGCAGCAGGGCGCGCAGGTCCAGGGCGCGGCGCAGCGCGCTCAGCATGCCCAGGGCGAGCACGTCCACCTTCATGAGGTGCATGTCGTCCAGGTCGTCCTTGTCCCACTGGATGATGGATCGGCCATCCATGCTGGCGGGCTCCACGGGCACCAGCCGCGTGAGCTTGCCCTCGGTGAGCACGAAGCCGCCGACGTGCTGGCTCAGGTGGCGCGGAAAGCCCTTCAGATCGCGCGCCAGCTTGAGCCACAGTTCGGCGATGTGCGGCGCCAGCGGCACGTCCACGGCCTCGGCCAGTTCCTGCAGGCGTTCGGTGGCGATGGCCTCGTCGAACCAGTGGTGGTCCTTGGCGAAGGCATCGATGAGCGCGGGCGCCACGCCCAGGGCCTTGCCCACGTCGCGCAGCGCGCTGCGCGTGCGGTAGCTGATGACCACGGCCGCGATGGCCGCCCGCTCGCGGCCGTACTTGTCGTAGATGTACTGGATGACCTCTTCGCGCCGGTCGTGCTCGAAGTCCACGTCGATGTCGGGCGGCTCGTCGCGCTCCTTGCTGATGAAGCGCTCGAACAGCAGCCGCGTCTTGGTCGGATCGACCGCCGTGACCCCGAGGCAAAAGCACACCGCCGAATTGGCGGCGGAGCCCCGCCCCTGGCACAGGATGCCCCGGCTGCGGGCGTAGCGCACGATGTCGTGCACGGTGAGGAAGTACATCTCGTAGCGGCAGTGCGCGATGAGGTCGAGCTCCTTGGCGATCTGCGTGCGCACGGTCTCCGGCACGCCCATCGGGTAGCGGCCCTGGGCGCCCTGCTCGGTGTACCAGGCCAGGGCTCCGCCAGGGGTCATGCCGGGCGGCACGGTTTCCTTCGGGTAACGGTAGCGGATCTCGTCGAGGCTGAAGGTGCAGCACGTCGCCACGGCGAGCGTGGCCGCCAGCAGCGCAGGCGGGTAGATGGCGGCCAGCCGCATGCGCGCGCGCAGGTGCCGCTCGGCGTTGGGCTGCAGCGCGAAGCCGCATTCGGCCACGGGCCGCCCCAGGCGCACGGCGGTGACCACGTCCTGCAGGCGCTTGCGGCCGCGCACGTGCATGTGCACGTCGCCCGCCGCCACCAGCGGCAGGCCGAGCGT
>NZ_BAAJYT010000448.1:0-1929 GCF_057541515.1 Acidovorax sp. KNOB132 | reverse complement strand
AGCGCTCGGCCAGGGCCTGCATGTCGGGCGAGACCTGCACCAGCCGGGCCGACAGCGACAGCTCGCCGCCCAGGAAGTGCACCTCGGTCAGGTAATGGCGCAGCGCCACCTCGGCCTGCCGGCCCAGCGCCAGCGAGAGCGTGGCCGCGCTGACGTTGGGGTTGCCGTCGCGGTCGCCGCCGATCCACTGGCCCATGCGCAGGAAGCTCGCCACGGGCTGGTTGCCCAGTTCGCGCTCCAGATCGGCATAGATCTTGGGGATCTCGCGCAGGAAGGTCGATTCGTAGTACGACAGCGCGTTCTCGATCTCGTCGGCCACGGTGAGCTTGGTGTAGCGCAGCAGGCGCGTCTGCCACAGCTGGGCCACGCGGGCGCGCAGCCGCGCCTCGTTGGCCGCCAGCTCGCGCGGGGTGAGCGCGTCCTTGGCGCTGTTGTACAGCTGCGCGCGCACCTGGATGTCGCCGCGCTCGGCCAGCAATTGGGCGATGTCGCGCTCGGCATCCAGGATGCTCTTGCGCTGCACCTCGGTCGGGTGGGCGGTGAGCACGGGCGCCACGTAGCTCCTGGCCAGCGTCTGCGAGATGGTGCGCGGCGCGATGCCCGCCCAGCGCATGCGCGCCAGCGCCACCTCGATGCTGCCCTCCTGGGCGCTGCCCGCGCGCTCGTGCACGGTGCGGCGGCGGATGTGGTGGCGGTCCTCGGCCAGGTTGGCCAGGTGGCTGAAATAGGTGAAGGCGCGGATCACGCTGACCGTCTGGTCGCCCGACAGGCCCTTGAGCAGCTTCTTGAGCGCCTTGTCGGCCTCCTGGTCGGCATCGCGTCGAAAGGCCACCGACAGCTTGCGCACCTGCTCCACGAGGTCGTAGGCGGCGACCCCTTCCTGCTCGCGGATCACGTCGCCCAGGATGCGGCCCAGCAGCCGGATGTCCTGGATCAGCGGCAGGTCCTTGTCGGTCCTGCGGGGGGCGGCCGGTGCGGGCGCGGCGTCGGTCTTGCGGGGGGTCGCGTTCATGCGGAAAAGGTCTCCTGCGCGCTCGGGCGCATCATGGACAGAGGGCGGCGGCTGCTGCGGGCCCATGCTAGCATCCCCGCTGCCCGCGCCGCCCGGCGCACCCGCCCCGCGCACCCCCGGCCTTGCGCCCGTGCCCGGCGGCCCTCCTACCGCGATGAACCCCTTCGAAACCCCCACCCATTTCCCCTTCGTGATCGCCACCCGCGAAAGCCGCCTGGCCCTGTGGCAGGCCGAGCATGTGCGCGCCCTGCTGCAGGCACGCGGCCACACCGTGACGCTGCTCGGCATGACCACCAAGGGCGACCAGATCCTGGACCGCACGCTCAGCAAGGTGGGCGGCAAGGGCCTGTTCGTGAAGGAGCTGGAAGTGGCGCTGGAGGAAGGCCGCGCGCACATCGCCGTGCACTCGCTGAAAGACGTGCCGATGGAGCTGCCCGACGGCTTTCACCTGGCCGCCGTGATGGAGCGCGAGGACCCGCGCGATGCCTTCGTCTCGAACCGCTTCGCGCGCCTGTCCGACCTGCCCCAGGGCGCGGTGGTGGGCACCTCCAGCCTGCGCCGCCAGGTGCTGCTGCAGGCCCTGCGGCCCGACCTGAAGATCGAGCCGCTGCGCGGCAACCTCGACACCCGCCTGCGCAAGCTCGATGAGGGGCTGTATGACGCCATCGTGCTCGCCGCCGCGGGCCTGAAGCGCCTGGGCCTGGACGACCGCATCCGCGCCACGTTCGAGCCCGCCGAGATGCTGCCCGCCGCCGGCCAGGGCGCGCTGGGCCTGGAGGTGCGCAGCCATCGGCAGGACGTGATCGCCGCGCTGGCGCCCCTGGCCCACCTGCCCAGCTGGCTGGGCGTGACCGGCCGAGCGCGCCCGTGAGCCGCGCCATGGGCCGGCAGCTGCTCCAGAGCCGCTGGCCGCGCAC
>NZ_BAAJYT010000447.1:0-1931 GCF_057541515.1 Acidovorax sp. KNOB132 | reverse complement strand
GGGCAGGGGTACGAGGCGCCGCAGGGGGAGATCGAAGGGGCGCTGGCGCAGGATCTGGGCCGAGGTGCTTGGGGGTGGCAGCGACGTAGGGCGCAATGACCATTTCCTTCGAGCTGGGTGGTCACTCGCTGCTGTCCACCCGTCTGGTCGCCCGCGTGCAGGACCGATTGCACACCGAACTCACGATCCGCCAGGTCTTTCAGTCCCCGGTGCTGCGGGACATGGCTGCCTTGCTCGTGCCAGCACAGGGCCAACGCCCTGCGGCGCAGGCCCTGTCGGACATCGACGCATTGATTGACAGCATGGAGACCCTTTGATGGAAGCCGTTGCCACCCGCCGCATCGCTGAGCGCTTTTCCCGATTGACGGCCGAACAACGCCGCGTCGTCTACCAGAAAATCCGCGCCGAGGGCCTGAGTCCCCACCAGTTCCCGATCCTGCCGCGCGATGCCGCATGGCGGGAGCGTTCGCCACTGTCGTATGCCCAGCTTCGCCAGTGGTTCCTCTGGCAGATGGACCCGCAGAGCACGGCGTATCACATCAGCGCGGCATTGCGGTTGCGCGGCGCGCTGGACGAGGCCGCGGTGCGCGGCAGCTTGGCCGCACTGGTGGAGCGCCACGAGGCGCTGCGAACGGTCTTTCGCACCGGCGCGCAGGGCGAGGTCGAGCAGGTGGTCGGCACCGCGATGCCGCTGGACTGGCGGGTGGTGGATCTGACACCGCAGCCGGTGGCAACAAGGGAAGCCGCTGCGCTCGCCGAAGCTCAGCGCCTTTGCAATGCGCCTTTCGATCTCACCGCGGGGCCACTGTTGCGTGCGGCACTGATCCGCCTGGCACAGGACGAGCATGTGATGGTGGTGGTGATGCACCACATCGTGTCAGACGGCGCTTCGCTGCAGGTGATCGTGGACGAGTTCGTCGCGCAGTACCGTGCCCAGGTGTCGGGCGAGCCCGTCAGCTTGGCGCCTTTGCCCATCCAGTACGCGGATTACGCCGCCTGGCAAAAGCAATGGCTGGAAGCCGGTGAAATGGAGCGGCAACTGGCCTATTGGACCCAGCAGCTCGGAGGCGATCAGCCCGTGCTGCAACTGCCGGCCGACCATGCACGGCGGGCCGATGGCCGCTACCGCTCGGCTCGGCACCGCATCGAGTTGGCACCGGATCTGGCGCTGGGGGTGCAGCGCTGTGCCCAGGCCTGCGGTGGGACACCGTTCATGGTGCTGCTGGCCGCATGGCAGATCCTGCTGCAGCGGTGTACGGGGCAGGACGACATCCGAGTGGGCGTGCCCCTGGCCAATCGCCACCGTGTGGAGACGGAAGGCATCGTCGGCTTCTTCGTGAACACCCTGGTGATGCGTGCGGTAGTGGATGACCGCGCCACCCTGCAGTCCGTACTGGCCCGCGTGCAAGAGGCTGCGCTGGGTGCCCAGTTGCACCAGGATTTGCCCTTCGAGCAAATGGTTCAGGCGCTGGGCGTCGACCGCAGCCTGGACCATCCTCCGCTGTTCCAGGTGATGTTCAACCACCAGCGCGGCGATTTCGATGCACTCACCCAGTTGCCGGGCCTCTCGCTGCAGGCCTACGACATCGGTGGGCAGGCAGCGCAGTTCGAATTGACGCTGGACATTCGCGAGCATGCCGATGGCCGGATTCACGCTGCGTTTCATTACGCATCCGAGTTGTTTGATCCGGAGACCATCGAGCGCATGGCCCGCCAGTACCAGGCGGTGCTGCGGGCGCTGACACAACGGCCTGAGCAGGCGGTAGGAGAGCTGGACCTGCTGGATGTCCGTGAGAGAGAGCGGCTGCAGGGGTTGGGGAGAGCGAGGGAGGTGGCTGAGCCGGTGGGGGAGGGTTCCCTGCACGCGCGGAGTAGAGCGCCATGCGCGGGCGCGGCGGATGCGTTGCTGGTGCTGGGCGATCGGCAGCTGA
>NZ_BAAJYT010000446.1:0-1935 GCF_057541515.1 Acidovorax sp. KNOB132 | reverse complement strand
GCCATCTGAAAGACCCATGGCAACGCGCGCTCCCCGCAACCCCTACGCCGCCGCGGCGCCCGTTCCGCACCCCGGCGCCCGGCGCGGCTGGCGCATCGCCGCCTGGACCCTCGCCGCGCTGCTGGCCCTGGTCGCCCTCGTCCTCGGTGCGGCCTGGTGGTGGGCCGGCGGCCAGGCCTCGCTGGCCACCACGCTGGACCGCGCGGCACGCTACCTTCCCGCCGACCAGCAACTCGAGACCCGCGACGTGACTGGTTCACTGCGCGCCGGCGGCCACATCGGCTGGCTGCGCTGGAGCAGCCCCACGCTGGCGGTGGAAGTCAACGATGCGCGCATTGCCTGGCAGCTGGCGCCCTTGCTGCAGCGCCAGCTCACGCTGGGCGAAGTGCATGCGGCCGAGGTCAAGATCATCCCGCAGGGCCCGCCCCGCACCGAACCCGACACGCTGCCACAGCCGCTGCAATCGCTGGAACTGCCGCTGCGCATCGACCTGCCGTTCCGCGTGGACACCATCACCTGGGCCGCGCCCAGCCCGGTCACCGCGCAGGGGCTGGCAGGCCACTACCGCTACGACGGCACCCACCACCGGCTGGCGCTGGACGGCGTGGCCTTCGCCCAGGGCCACTATTCCGGCCAGGCCACCGTGCAGGCCCAGGCGCCGATGGCGCTGGAGCTGAAGGCCGACGGCACCGTGCGCACGGCATCGCCGGGCGGCGGCGACGACATCGAAGCCAAGGCCCATGCCGAGGCCAAAGGCACGTTGGCCACCGCAGCCGCACGGCTGCAGATCACCGCCCAATTGCAGGCACAGGCCGCCGAGCCATTGACAGTGGCTTCGCCCGCAGCGGGAGCCTCCAGCCCCGGCCCTGCCCCGTCCGCCAAACCCGCAAAACCCAACAAGCCCGCAGCCCGCCCCGCGGCGCCCGCCGAACCGATGCGTGCCGACGTGCAGGCCGAGATCGCACCCTGGGCTGCGCAGCCGGTGCTGCAGGCGCGCGCCGACGTCGAATCCCTGGATCTGGCCGCCCTGTGGCCGCAAGCTCCCGTGACCTCGCTGAGCGGGCAGTTGCGCGTGGACCCGGCCGCTGCTGCCGTACCCGGTGCCACCGCCGCAGGCTGGGCCATCGGTGCCCAGTTGCGCAACGCCGTGCCGGGACCGTGGGACCAGCGCCGGCTGCCCCTGGAAAGCATCGATGCCCAGGCCGCCTTCGACGGCACGCAGTGGACCGTGCCCAACGCCACCGCGCGCATCGGCAACGGCAGCGTGGCGCTGCAGGGCCGCTTCACCCCCGCCACGCGCGCCATGGAAGGCCGTGCCGAAGTGCGTGGCCTGCGCCCCAGCGCCCTCTACAGCACCCTGGACTCCACCCCCGTCGCCGGGCAGGCGCAGGCCCGCAGCGAAGGCGGCGACGGCGAACCGCTGGTGCGCTTTTCCGCCGACCTGCGTGCCACCGGTGCCGCGGCACCCCGGCGCACCGGCGCGCCGGCAGCCTTGCGCGTCGAGCGCCTGGCCACCGAAGGCACCTGGCAAGGCAGCCGGCTGGCGCTCGCCCGCCTGCAGCTCGATGCCCTGCAGGCACAGGTGAATGCACGCCAGTTGCAGATCGGCACGGCCGACCTGTCGGTCAAAGGACAGTTGCAGGCCACCGTGCCGGGTGCCACGGCCCAGATGGATGGCCAGATCGCTCCCCGGGCGGGCAACGGCCAGTTGGAGCTGCGGGTGGCCGATGCGCAGCGCGTGCAGCGCTGGATCGAGTCCTTGCCCGGCCTGGCCACCGCCCTGCGCGGCGCATCCATGCAGGGCGACGCCCAGCTCACCACCCGCTGGAACGGCGGCTGGCAGACCCTGCAGCGCCAATTGCAGGCGGCGGGCCTGCTGGCCCCGGCCGCCGCAGGCACGGCCCGCACCGCTGCCGGCGAGCGGTTCGAATGGCA
>NZ_BAAJYT010000445.1:0-1939 GCF_057541515.1 Acidovorax sp. KNOB132 | reverse complement strand
GGCAGCGGCTGGCGTGGCCATGGCCGGCGCCTGCTGCGCCAGCAAGGCGCCCGGCAGCAACAGCCACGCCGCCAGCGCGAGCCGGGCCAGCCCCGCGCGGGTCGTCATTGCGGGGCCGCGATGTTCTGGTCGATGGCGCCGAACAGGCTCTGGCCGGCCTTGTTCTTCATCTCGATGCGGATGGTGTCGCCGAACTTCATGAACTCGGTGGAGGGCTTGCCATCCTGGATGGTCTCGATACAGCGCTTTTCGGCGATGCAGCTGTAGCCCTTGGGCCACTCGGTGCGGCCGTTCTGCTCCACGCCGCGGTTGCTGACCGTGCCGCTGCCGATGATGGAGCCCGCGCGCACGTTGCGCGTCTTGGCCACGTGGGCGATGAGCTGGCCGAAGTGGAAGGTCATCTCGGGGCCGGCATCGCACATGCCGACCTTGCGGCCGTTCCAGGTCGATTGCAGCGTGAGGTTCACGCGGCCCTGGTCCCAGGCGTCGCCCAGCTCGTCGAGCGTGATGGCGACCGGGCTGAACGCGGTGGCGGGCTTGGACTGGAAGAAGCCGAAGCCCTTGGCCAGTTCGGCCGGGATGAGGTTGCGCAGCGAGACATCGTTGGCCAGCATGACCAGGCGGATGCCGTCCAGCGCCTGCTCGGGCGTGGTGCCCATCTTCACGTCGCCGGTGACGACGGCGATCTCGGCCTCGAAGTCGATGCCCATGGCCTCGCTGGGCACGACCACGTCGTCGCGCGGGCCGATGAAGTCGTCGCTGCCGCCCTGGTACATCAGCGGGTCGGTGTAGAAGCTCTCGGGCACTTCGGAGTTGCGCGCTTTTCGCACCAGTTCGACGTGGTTGATGTAGGCGGAGCCGTCCGCCCACTGGTAGGCGCGCGGCAGCGGGGCCATGCACTGGGCGGGATCGAAGGGAAACGCGTGCGGGGCGCGGCCGGCGTTGAGCTGGTCGTACAGGTCCTGCAGCTGGGGCGACAGGAAGCCCCAGTCGTCCAGCACCTGCTGCAGGCGGCTCGCGATGCCGGTCGCATAATGGGCCGTGCCCAGGTCGCGGGAGACGACGACCAGCTGGCCGTCGCGGGAACCATCTTTGTAGGTGGCGAGTTTCATGGGGCTCAGACCTCTTGTCTTCCAACGCGCCGGCGGCGGGTGCCCGGCACGAATTACGAATGGTTAAATTGATTTAACTAAACAAAACTCTGGAAATTCTAGTGCAGATGGACAAGGAACGGGCAGGCATACAGTCGGTGGAAGTCGGCTTCGCCCTGCTGGAGGGGCTGACCCGGTCGCGCGGACCGCTGATGCTCAAGGACCTCGCGGCCACGGCCGGCATGAGCGCCGCCAAGGCGCACCGCTACCTCGTGAGCTTCCAGCGCCTGGGGCTGGTGGCGCAGGACCCGGGCACCGCGCGCTACGACCTGGGGCCGGCCGCGCTCAAGCTGGGCCTGGCCTCGCTCGCGCGGCTCGATGCGATGCGCCTGGCGCGCGAGCGCATGCCCGCGCTCATGGACACCATCGGCCACACCCTGGCGCTGGCCGTGTGGGGCAACCGCGGCCCGACCATCGTGCACTGGGAGGAATCGCCCCAGGCCGTGACCGCCAACCTGCGCCTGGGCGACGTCATGCCGCTGCTGGCCTCCGCCACCGGCCGCTGCTTTTGCGCCCACCTGCCGCGCGAGGCCACGGCCGCGCTGCTCCAGGAAGAGATGGCCCACGCCGCCAAGCTGGGCCGCACCGATCTGCCCACCGACGCCGCCGCCGTTGACGCCCTGCTGGCCGAGGTGCGCGAGCGCGGCGCGGCCCGCGTGGTGGACACCCTGCTGCCGGGCATCGTCGCGTTCTGCGCCCCGGTGTTCGACGCCGACGGGCACCTGGCCCTGGGCATCACCACGCTGGGCTCGGTCGCCACGTTCGATCCCGCCTGGGGGCGGCGCCAT
>NZ_BAAJYT010000444.1:0-1945 GCF_057541515.1 Acidovorax sp. KNOB132 | reverse complement strand
CGGCAGCCCAGGCCGCGGCCGAGAACAGGCCCTGCTCTTCATCCACGAGCGCCGCCAGGAAGGCAGCCACCAGCACGGCCAGGAACGCCATGCCACCTGGCCGCCCACGCCGATGCGGGTCCACTCCGCGACGCGGCCCAGGGCGGTCAGGCGTGCCAGCCGGCCCGCGCGCAGCACGTGCACCGGGCGGCCGGCCTCGGCCTCGGCGCGCATGCGGGCGTAGAGCGCGTCGGCGGCCTGCACCTGCTCGCGGGTGGCCTCGGTGCGCACCGACAGGTAGCCCACGGGGCGGTCGCCCTCCATCAGCGGGGTGACGTTGGCCATCACCCAGTAGAAGTCGCCGTTCTTGCGCCGGTTCTTCACCGCGGCCGACCAGGGCCGGCCCTGGCCGATGGTGTCCCACATGTCGCGGAACGCCTCCTCGGGCATGTCGGGGTGGCGTATCAGGTTGTGGGGCTGGCCCAGCAGGGCCTCGCGCTCGTAGCCGCTCACCTCGATGAACATCGGGTTGCAGTACAGGATGCGCCCTTTCAGGTCGGTGGTGGACACCAGGGTTTCGCCGGAAGGAAACGGGTATTCCTGCGTGCTGACCGGAAGATTTCTTCGCATGGGAAGCCTTTCTGGGGAAGAAGCTTTTGTCTCGTACGGACGGTGCGGCACGGCGCCGCGGGCCCCTGCGGGATGCAGTGCGGCCGATGGTAGGTGGCACATCCCGGCTTGTGGAAACCTTTCGGCCGGGGCTTGATCTGGGTCAAGAGCCCGGGGCGCCGCGAACGCGGACCGTCGTTTCCCGAACACCCATTTGCTATCAATTGAATAGCTACCAAGACAATGAAAACGCCGGCATGCGGGCGATTTGGTTCTCAAAACCCCGTTCCGCCCCGCAGAAACCCTTCGGATCGACGGCCCGGCCGGCCGGCGGCCCGCCAGCGCGGCCACACACTCCCGGGGCCAGCGCCCGAGGGGCCCGCCACCGCCTGCGAGGGGCACGCGCGGCCCGCACGCGGCATGAAGGTTGCAAGGTCCGGACAAGAGGCCCGCCGGAGGGCTTTCCAGCCTGCTACAGCTTCACACGATCTTTTCAATTGACCGTCAGAATGCTCGCCACAACGAAAGCCGTGCCTTGTCCATGAATTGCCCACGCCCTGCCACACGCTCGCTGCCCTCCGCCCCCGCTGCCATGGCCCCACGGCCCTCCTCCTTGACCTCTTCCTGTGTGACCGCTGCCCCCGGTGCCCTGCGCCGGGCCGGCGCTGCCGTGCTGGCGGCCGCCTTCGTGGTGGCCGGGTGTTCGGACAAGGCCGCCAAGCAGCCCGCGCCGCGCGCCCCGGTGGAAGCCGGCGTGGTCACGATCCAGCCCGAGCGGCAGTCGATCACCACCGAGCTGCCCGGGCGCACCAGCGCGTTCCTGGTCGCCGAGATCCGCCCGCAGGTGGGCGGCATCGTGCAAAAGCGGCTCTTCACCGAAGGGGCGGACGTGAAGGCCGGGCAGGTGCTGTACCAGCTGGACGCCTCGCCCTTCGAGGTGGCGCTGGCAAGCGCCGAAGCGTCGCTGGGCAAGGCCCAGGCCACCGTGGGCACGGCCGAGACCAACGCGCGGCGCAATGCCGAGCTGGTCAAGATCGATGCGATCAGCCGGCAGGTGTATGACGACAGCCAGGCGGTGCTGGTGCAGGCCCGCTCGGACCTGGCCGTGAACCGCGCGGCGGTCGAGAACGCCCGCATCAACCTGGGCTACACCCGCATCAAGGCGCCCATCTCGGGCCGCACCACCACCTCGGCGGTGACGCCGGGCGCGCTGGTCACCGCCAACCAGACCACGGCGCTCACCACCATCTCGCAGATCGACCCGCTCTACGTGGACGTGACCCAGTCCAGCACCGACGTGCTGCGCCTGAAGACCGACCTGGCCAAGGGGCGCTTTCAGCGCGCGGGCGAAGGCCAG
>NZ_BAAJYT010000443.1:0-1946 GCF_057541515.1 Acidovorax sp. KNOB132 | reverse complement strand
GCCCGCGCGGGCGAGCAGGGCCGGGGCTTCGCGGTCGTCGCATCGGAGGTGCGCAGCCTCGCGCAGCGCAGCGCCGAGGCCGCCAAGGAGATCAAGGGCCTCATCACCGCCAGCGTGGACCGGGTGGAGCGCGGCAGCGCGCTGGTGGACAAGGCGGGACACACCATGGCCGAGGTGGTGGCCGCGATCCGCCGCGCCACGGACCTCATGGGCGAGATCAGCGCGGCCAGCGCCGAGCAAAGCAGCGGCGTGGACCAGATCAGCGAAGCCATCACGCACGTGGACCAGGCCACGCAGCAGAATGCGGCCCTGGTCGAGGAGATGGCCGCGGCGGCCAGCAGCCTGAACGCCCAGGCCAGCGAACTGGTGCGCGCGACCGCGGTGTTCCACCTGGGCGGCGAGGGCGCACTGCCCGCCGCGGCGCCACCACCGGTACCCCGGGCTGCGCCGGTGTCTGCACCACGGTTTGCGGCTTCCACGGCGGCCAAGCCGGCGGTCAAGCGCTTGTCGCCGGCCGTGGGCCAAAAGGCCGGGCCGCAGGCGCCGGACTCTCCGCCTGCATCGCCAACCGATGCCCCACCAGCCACTTCGCCAGCGCCCAAGCCCGCGCAAACCACCTCGGCATCGGCGGCGGCGAACCGCGCCGCGCCGCCGGCCTCCCGGTCCGGCTCCGAGAGCGACTGGGAAACCTTTTGACGGGATGCGGCGCTGATGCGATGGGGGTCACGGCACTCCGGGCGTTCCAGGGCGCAGGTGGAACAGAGGCCCTAAGATGGCAGTTCGACCACCAACGGAGACCCTTTCCATGTCCGATCTGAACACGGCGTTCGAAGCCGCCGTCGCCCAGTCCAAGAACCTCAGCGAGCGCCCCGACAACCCGACGCTGCTCAAGATCTACGCGCTCTACAAGCAGGCCACGGCCGGCGACAACGCCGAGAAGAAGCCGAGCTTTTCCGATGTGGTGGGCCGCGCCAAATGGGACGCCTGGGAAAAGCTCAAGGGCACCGAGGGCGATGCCGCCCGCCAGCAGTACATCGACCTCATCGAATCGCTGAGCTGACGCCGCGCTGGGCGCCAGTGTTTCCATGCGGGGCCGTGCGTGCGCGGCCCCGCATTTTTGTTGCAGTGGCCGATGCGGCTCAGGCCGCACTGGGCGATGGCCGGCCCAGCAGCTTGTCGAACTGCGCATCGATCTCGGCGGCGATGCGGTCCTTGAAGGCACTGAACAGGAAACCCAGTTCCGCCTGCAGTTCGAAGCGGTCGGCATGCACCTGCAGCGTGCCTTCGATGCCCGGGCGCTGAAAGCGCAGCGTGTCCTGCGCCGCGCCTTCTTCGTAGGCGCATTCCATGTCGAACTTGGCCTGGGCTTTCTGGGCCCACAGGCCGGCGATCTTGCGGGCCTCGGGCAGGCCGAGCCGGTGGGGGCGTTGGATGTGGATGTCAGGCAAGGGGCTTCTCCGGGGATGGCGTGGGCAGCAGGGCGCGCATGGCGGCCTGGCGTTGTTCGTGCGGCAGGGCCGCGAGGCGTTTCACCGCATCATAAAAGCGCGGCCAGTCGCGGCCTTCGCGCTCGAACAGCGCCTCGAAGGCCGGCACCCATTCGTCGTAGGCGGCCTGCGCGCCGAACGTGGCGTTGTTGGCCTCTGCCACCCATCGGTCGTAGCCCGCCAGCTGCGCGGGGGTGGCGCCGTCCTCGGCGATCCAGCGGGCGCGCAGCGCGGCGTAATCGGCGCGAAACGCCTGCATGGCCTTCTGTTTCAAGGTTGCCATCTCCGCGCTGGCAGCGGCGTTTTCGGCCGCAGCGACCGCCGCAGCGGCGGAGGCCGGGGCCGGGGCTTCCGAAGCACGGGGCGCATGGGCCGCGTAGACGGCGGCCAACCGCTCGCGGGCGTTCCGTGTGAGCGCGCGGAACGCGTTGCGGCGGCCATCGCCGCGCGCGTAGTCGG
>NZ_BAAJYT010000442.1:0-1955 GCF_057541515.1 Acidovorax sp. KNOB132 | reverse complement strand
AGCAGCGCGCCGCTGGCGGCACTGGCCAGCCAGGGCGGGTCGGCCGCCACGCCCACCAGCGCAAGCATGCCGCAGGCATACAGCCCGGACAGCGTGCCCAGCGCCACGCCCGCCGCGTATTGCAAGGCCACCGGCAGGCGCTGCAGCACGGTCTTCAGGCTGCAGGCGGTGACCAGCCAGGCCAGCGTGGCGGGCAGGGCGCCGCCCGTCAGCAGCGACAGCCGGCCGAGCCATTCCAGGGGCGTGGCGGCGTTGAAGAGGGCGCCCACGCCCAGCACCGCCTCCACGAAAAGCACCGCGCGCAGGATCACCCCGACATGGCAGGCGTCGAACACCAGCACCCGCCGGCCCAGGGGCTGGCGGGGGTCTTCGGTCAGGGCCTGCGGCCGGGTCGATAAAATTTGCGTCTCTTGCATTGCGGCATCCGGGTGTTCCGGGTGTCTGAACCACCGGATTATTGCCCTCCATGTCCACCAGCCCCGCCTCCAGCCCAGCGTCCGCCCCCTCCCACAACCAGCTCGACACCAAGGCACAGGCCTGGTCGGCGCTGTTTTCCGAGCCCATGAGCGACCTGGTCAAGCGCTACACGTCGAGCGTGTTCTTCGACAAGCGCCTGTGGCAGGCCGACATCGCCGGCAGCCTCGCGCACGCCGACATGCTTGCCGCGCAGGGCATCATCTCGGCCGCCGACCACGCCTCCATCCAGCGCGGCATGGCGCAGATCAAGGAGGAGATCGAATCCGGCGCCTTCGAGTGGAAGCTCGACCTGGAAGACGTGCACCTGAACATCGAGGCGCGCCTCACGCAGCTGGTGGGCGACGCCGGCAAGCGGCTGCACACCGGCCGCAGCCGCAACGACCAGGTGGCCACCGACGTGCGCCTGTGGCTGCGCGGCGAGATCGACCTGATCGCCGACCTGCTCAAGGAACTGCAGGTGTCGCTGGTCGACGTGGCCGAGCAGAACGTGGAGGTGATCCTGCCCGGCTTCACCCACCTGCAGGTGGCGCAGCCGGTGAGCTTCGGCCACCACATGCTGGCCTACGTGGAGATGTTCGCGCGCGATGCCGATCGCATGCAGGACGTGCGCCGTCGCGTCAACGTGCTGCCCCTGGGCGCCGCCGCCCTGGCCGGCACGACCTACCCGCTGGACCGCGAGCGCGTGGCGAAAACCCTGGGCATGGACGGCGTGTGCCAGAACAGCCTGGACGCCGTGAGCGACCGCGACTTCGCCATCGAGTTCACCGCCGCCGCCAGCCTGTGCATGGTGCACGTGAGCCGCCTGTCGGAAGAACTCATCATCTGGATGAGCCAGAACTTCGGTTTCATCAAGATCGCCGACCGCTTCACCACGGGCTCGTCGATCATGCCGCAGAAGAAGAACCCCGACGTGCCCGAACTGGCGCGCGGCAAGACGGGCCGCGTGGTCGGCCACCTGATGGGTCTCATCACCCTGATGAAGGGCCAGCCCCTGGCCTATAACAAGGACAACCAGGAAGACAAGGAACCGCTGTTCGATACCGTGGACACGCTGAAGGACACGCTGCGCATCTTCGCCGAGATGGTCGGCGGCCAGCCGAACCCGGCCACGGGCAAGAAGGAAGGCGGCATCACCGTCAACGCGCCGGCCATGGAGCAGGCCGCGCTCAAGGGCTACGCCACCGCCACCGACCTGGCCGACTACCTCGTCAAGAAGGGCCTGCCGTTCCGCGATGCGCACGAGACCGTGGCCCATGCCGTGAAGGCCGCCGTGTCGCACAACGTGGACCTGTCGGAGCTGCCCCTGGCCGTGCTGCAGGGCTTTCACCCGCAGATCGAAAAGGACGTGTTCGACGCCCTCAGCCTGCGCGGCTCGCTCAACGCCCGCAACACGCTGGGCGGCACCGCGCCGGCCCAGGTGCGCGCCCAGCTGGCCCGCCACCGCGCCCGCCTGGCCTGATCGCTGTTCACCTCCCCCC
>NZ_BAAJYT010000441.1:0-1962 GCF_057541515.1 Acidovorax sp. KNOB132 | reverse complement strand
CGCAGATCACCGCGCTTTCGCGGGCCAGCACACGGGCGCGCACGCGGCGCGCCGGATCGATCAGGCCGGCGGTGAGGTCGCCGGCGCCCACGTCCTCGCGCAGCGCGCGGGCAACGTCGTCCTGGGCCAGCGATGCGATGCCGCCGTCCAGGGAAAGGGGGGATTTCGTCATGGGCGGCAAGCATAGCGGCATCGCATAGACTCGCCGCACTTTCGGCCCGGCTCTGCCCATTCCCATGAACACTGCCATCCCCAACGCCTCCGCCTCGTCCGCGACGCCCTACGGCACGCTGCCGCCCGCCTCTCCCCTGCCCGAGCGCCGGCCCGTCAGCCTGCCGCGCCTGCAGCAGATGCGCGAGGCCGGCGAAAAGATCACCATGCTGACCGCCTACGACGCCACCTTCGCCGCCATGGCGGACGCGGCGGGCGTGGAATGCATCCTGGTCGGCGACTCGCTCGGCATGGTCTGCCAGGGCCTGCCCAGCACCGTGGGCGTATCGCTGGACACCATGGCCTACCACACGGCCAGCGTGGCGCGCGGCCTGCACCGCGTGCAGGGCACGGCGTGGCTGATCGCCGATTTGCCCTTCGGCACCTACGCCGAAAGCCGCGAACAGGCCCTGCGCAGCGCCTGCACGCTGATGCAGGCCGGCGCGCACATGGTCAAGCTCGAAGGCGGCGGGTGGACGGCGCCGACGGTGGAGTTCCTGGTGCAGCGCGGCGTGCCCGTGTGCGCCCACCTGGGCCTCACGCCGCAGACGGTGCACGCCCTGGGCGGCTACCGCGTGCAGGGCAAGGGCGACCTGGCCGCGCGCACCCTGCGCCAGCAGGCGTCCGAGCTGCAGAACGCGGGCGCCACCATGGTGGTGCTGGAGATGGTGCCCGCCGCGCTGGCCCGCGAGCTCACGGCCGAGTTGCCCCACTGCCACACCATCGGCATCGGGGCCGGCAGCGGCACCGCCGGCCAGGTGCTGGTGCTGCACGACATGCTGGGCATCCACCTGGCCAAGATGCCGCGCTTCGTGCACGACTTCATGCAGGAGGCGGGCAGCGTGCGCGGCGCGATGCAGGCCTATGTGCAGGCCGTCAAGGCCGGGCGCTTTCCGGACGACGCCCTGCACGCCTGGTAGGGCGGCCCGCGCCCGGGCCGCCCCTACGGCCCGTCCCTTCCTTTTCCTGCAGCCCTCTTTTTTCCGATCGGGATGACCCATGCTCATCGCACACACCGTGGCCGACCTGCGCCAGGCCCTCGCGGGCCGGGGCCGGCCCGCTTTCGTCCCCACCATGGGCAACCTGCACGCCGGCCACATTTCACTGGTGGAGCAGGCCCGGCCGCTGGGCGACGTGACCGTTGCCAGCATCTTCGTGAACCGCCTGCAGTTCCTGCCCCACGAGGATTTCGACAGCTACCCGCGCACCTGGGACGCCGACTGCGCCCAGCTGCGCGAGGCCGGCTGCGACGTGCTCTTCGCGCCGCGCGAGGCCGACCTGTACCCCGAGCCGCAGACCTTCAAGGTGCATCCCGACCCCGCGCTGGCCGACATCCTGGAGGGACACTTTCGCCCCGGGTTCTTCGTCGGCGTGTGCACGGTGGTGATGAAGCTCTTCGCCTGCGTGCTGGGCGCGAGCGGCGGCACGGCCGTGTTCGGCAAGAAGGACTACCAGCAGCTCATGGTGATCCGGCAGATGGTGCGGCAGTTCGCGCTGCCGGTGGACGTGGTGGCGGGGGGAGACGCGGCGCGCGGACGATGGCCTGGCCCTCAGCTCGCGCAACGGCTATCTCGGGGCGCAGGAGCGGTCGCGCGCCATGCAGCTGGCCCAGGCCCTGCGCGCGCTGGCGGACGGCTTTCTCGCGGGCGGGGGCGATGCCGGCGAGCGGGAGCGCCAGGCAAATTTGACTTTTCACCAGATCGGTGCACTCGCAATGAGCGCACCGCCTTGGTGCCAGTCAGCGCACGGTGA
>NZ_BAAJYT010000440.1:0-1963 GCF_057541515.1 Acidovorax sp. KNOB132 | reverse complement strand
TGCAACGAGCGGCTCATCGGCCCCCTCGCTGGATCAGCAGTTCAGCTACAACGCATCGGGCAGACTGACACAGGTGAGCACCGCCCAAGGAACCTGGACCTACATGTATGACGGTACAGGCAACCGCATCAACGTGGCCTCGGACAACGGCGTATCGAGCTGGTACAACCTCAAGCCCAAAAGCAACCAGTTGGCCTCCATCGATAAGCCAGCGATTACGCTGACCTATGACGCAGCGGGCAACACCACGTCGGATGGCAACTTCGCGCTGCAATACGACTTGAAAGGCCGGTTGGTTCGGGCAACCAATGCGCAGGGCTCCACCAGCTACACCTACGACAACAATGGCTTGCGGGTGCGAAAGAGCACGGGGCTGGCCGGTGGTACAACGATTTTTGTGTACGACGCCGAAGGCCATCTGCTGGGCGAATACGACGCGTCAGGCAATCCGATTCGGGAAATCGTCTGGCTGGGAGACATGCCCTTGGCGGTCTTCACTCCGGATTTCGCGTATGGCGCCAATGCGGCTTTGAATGCGCCACAGGTCTACTACATCCATGCAGACCATTTGAATACTCCGCGGGTGGTGGTTGATCGTGCCAACACGGTGCGCTGGCGTTGGATGAGCGAGCCGTTCGGCACCGCGCCAGCCGAGAGCAGTCCTGCGGGTCAGGCGGACTTTGTATTCAATCTGCGCTTTCCAGGTCAGTACTATGACGTGGAGTCGGGGATTCACCAGAATTGGAATCGGGATTACGTTCCGGGGTTGGGGAGATATGCGCAGAGTGATCCGATTGGATTGAATGGTGGCCTTAATACATATGGTTATGTAGGAGGGGATCCTCTAAGTAGTATTGATCCAGACGGTCTTCAAGCAACAATCCCAATGCCTACGCTTGCCCCTATTGCAGGTAGCTTGGCTCGTCCTTCGGCCGGATCTTTGATTGACCCTGTAGTAACTCCTGGATTGCCAGATCCCAATGATCCAAATAATTTCCAGAAGTGCCAGAGCCTTAAGAAAAGAATCAAAAACCTGCGCGAGGAAGTATATGACAAGCGATATCCAGATCTTGATGCTAATGTAGGAAAATTACCCCTAAGAATCGGACCCGGAGAGGCTTTACGAGACACAGTACGAGGTCATGAAAAATTGCTGAATAGGCAGTTGCGCAGGCTTAGAGAGCTTGAAGAGCAATATGATAAAGAATGCGTTTGCTGAGAAGGTTAAATAGTGTTGAACTTATCTAATGTATTAATGCAGATTGAGAGCGCTGAAAGCAAGCGAAGTTCAGCCCTTTGTTCGCGCTTGGCTGATCAGTTTGAAGATGATCTTTTGGAGTACCCTGACTTTCCGGATGAACACTTCATGTTGTTTATGGCATTGCTTTCAGATCGTCGGTATTTTGATAAGCCGGGTATATGGAATTTTATCTTGGCAGTTAACAATGCGAGGGATGCCCTAACTAAAGAACAGTTGAATAATATCATTGGTACCTTTCGTACTAATTTTCAAAGTTATTTGGACTCGGATTTATGCCTTGCGGTGTGTGATTTTGTTGCTCGTAATATTCAGCCATCGAGGGCTGCCGAACTGCTTCAGGAATTTAAGCAACTGGAAGCAGCAAAGCCGCCAGAGTTGCAGGGAATTGTCGATCAAGGGTTTTTTATCTTGAGTCAAGAAATTAAACGTGCAACGCAACGTGCTGAGGAATAGGTGTAATTGCAAATGCTAAAATTAATAGCAATTTTTTGCAACTGCTTTTCTGCTGCTGTTTTGCTCAATCCCTTGAAGATATTAATCCTCCAAATCAACGACATACAATTTACATAAAAGCCCCATCATCATTCGCAGTTGAGAGCGGGCAGTAATTGCGGAGTTCTGCAGCCCCTTGGACTTCGGGTCGCAAACTGAATATCGGATATGGCGGTGGTTTGCCCGTTGCCCTGGGTCTCGGCAAAGATG
>NZ_BAAJYT010000439.1:0-1971 GCF_057541515.1 Acidovorax sp. KNOB132 | reverse complement strand
CCGGGACGGGCGGGCGCCATGCGGGGCGAGCCGGTCGGCGACCGGGCCCTGGCGCGCGACGAGCTCCAGGCGCGCCGCCGACTGCAGCAGCGCGCGCCCCTGGACCCCGAGCAGGTCGGCCCGCAGCACATGGACCGCGCCCTGCGCCAGGCCCGACGCCATGGCCGGGCGCGCCTGGCTGCTGCGCACTGCGGTCTCGATGGCCACCTGCAGGTCCTGCACGTAGGAAGACGCGCGTTCGTTGAGGATGACCAGGTCCACGCTCAGCTGCTTCATGCGCCAGTATTCGTGGGCCGTGAGCAATTGCCGCACCTGCGGCATGTCCTCGATGTCGTCGATGCGCAGCACCACGATGGGCAGGTCGCCGGAGACCGCGTGCGGCCACAGCCCCGACTGCGGCCCGGCGCCCTGCAGCAGGGTCTCGGGATGGGCGCGGAACCGGCGGTCGGCATACAGCAGCGGGGCGGCCAGGCGCTGGAAGTCGGCGGCTTCCTCGCCGTCCACTCCCAGGTGGCGCAGTTGCACCTGGGCTTGCGTCCACGACAGCGTGGCGGCGCGGTCGAAGGCGCTGCGCTCGTGGTGCTGATCGATCAGGTCCAGCAGCCCCGCGCGGGTGGATGCCACCACCGTCCAGAAGGCGATGCGCGCCAGCCCGCCCGGTGCCACGCGCACCCGCTGGCGCAGGGCGAACACCGGGTCCAGCACCGTGCCCACGGCGCCCGACAGCGGCAGGTCCTGCAGCACGGCGGCGGCGGTGGCGGGGTCGCGTCCCCGGCCCAGGAAGCCCGCGCGGTCGGAGCCGTACTGGGGCGCCGCGGTGATCTCGCCTTCCAGCACCGCGAAATGCCCGGCCCATGCCTGCGGCTCGTGCGGCGTGCGCGGCCGGCGCGTGGCGATCAGCGCGCCGAATTCCGGCAGGTACTCGGTCAGCACGAAGAGCTTGGAGAACGCGGGATGCGCGTCGTCCGCGGCCTGCGGCGCCAGCACTACCTCGGCATAGGAGGTCACATCGATCTCGCGCGCCCGGCGCCCGCTGTTGGCCAGCGAGATGCGGCGCACCTCGCCGTCGGTCTCGCCGGACACCAGCACGTCCAGCGTGGTGAGCAGGCCCTTGTCGTGGTGCGAGAACGTGGCGTGGTCCTCGCCGAACAGCACGTCGCCGTGGTGGTGGCTGGTCCCCAGGGGCTGGGTGGTGGGCGACCAGAGCTGGGCGCTTTGCACATCGCGCAGGTAGATGAAACTGCCGTGCGAATCCCGCGTGGCGTCCTCGCGCCAGCGGGTCACCGCCACCCCGCGCCAGCGGCTGTAGCCCGCGCCGGCGGCCGTGAGCATGACCGTGTAGCTGCCGTTGGACAGCAGGTGCGTGACCGGCCCCGGCGCTCCGGCCACCAGGCGGCGCACGGTGGGCGGCTGGCCCACGCCGCCGTCCAGCGAGGCCTTGACTTCTTCGGCGCGTGGCCGGTCCACCGCCACGTTGCGCGGCGTGCGCTCCTGCAGCAGCAGTTCGCTGGACTGGACCATGGGCTCGCGGTGAAAGCGCTCGCGCATGCGGCCGTCCTTCAGCACGTTGAGCAGGGCCACGATGGTCATGCCCTGGTGGTGGGCCATGTAGTTGCGCACGATGGCCACCGGCTGCCCCTCGGGCAGGCGCGTGGGCGTGAAATCCAGCGCTTCGTAGAAGCCATGGTGGCCCAGCGCGCCCAGGGCGGCCAGGCGCTCGTAGTTCAGCAGCGCCGCGCGCGGCTCCACCATGGCGGCCAGGCCGGTGGCGTACGGCGCGATGACGCGGTTGTCGCCGAGTCCGCGCTTGAGGCCCAGGCCCGGCACGCCGAAGTTGGAGTACTGGTAGGTGAACTCCCGGTCGCGCGCGTTGTAGGCAGACTCCGAGATGCCCCACGGAATGCCGAGCGCCTGCCCGTACGCGATCTGCCGCTGCACCACGAGGCGGTTCGTCTGCTCCAGCAGGCTGCC
>NZ_BAAJYT010000438.1:0-1979 GCF_057541515.1 Acidovorax sp. KNOB132 | reverse complement strand
CCGCTGCGCTGTCACCGGCTTCCGCCAGAGCGATGGCCCGATCGATGGCCTGGTTGTAAGGCTCGCGGTTGGCGTTGATGATGCGCAGTTGCTCGCGGGTCACCGGCAGGGCCAGCGACGCATCCAGCTGCTGGGGCATCGACGCCGGCACCGGAGCTCCTGCATGACACCGCTGACCATCCCTGACCCCCTCCAGCGCTGCGCCTGTTGCTCGGCGAACCGGCGGAACCCGCGTGCGGCGCGCTCGGCGATGCCGCGCAGGCGGCCGATGCGGCGCTCGAATGGCTCTACGGCCGCGACAGCGATCGCGCCGAGCGCGGCGAGCGCAGCGCGGGCCTGGGGCCCTCGGCGCTCAGCACGCCGGACTGGATCAACACCATCCACACGCTCTTTCCCAAGGAAGTGATCGAGCGGCTGGAACGCGATGCGGTGGAGCGCTACGGCATCGACGAAGTGGTGACCAACCTGGAGGTGCTGGAGCGCATCGAACCGTCCGAATCGCTGCTGCGCGCGGTGCTGCATACCAAGCACCTCATGAACCCGCAGGTGCTGGCCGCCGCCCGCCGGCTCGTGGCCGAGGTGGTGCGGCGCATCATGGAAAAACTCGCCACCGAAGTGCGCCAGGCGTTCAGCGGCAGCCGCGACCGGCGCCGCCTCTCGCGCATGAAAGTGGCACGCAACTTCGACTTCCGGCGCACCCTGCAGGCCAACCTGCGGCGCTGGGACGCGGCGCGCGGCAAGCTCTACGTGGAGCGGCCCATTTTCATCAGCCGCACGCGGCGGCATGCCGAGCCGTGGGACATCGTGCTGCTCATCGACCAGAGCGGGTCGATGGTGGACTCCGTCATCCACAGCGCGGTGATGGCCGCCTGCCTTTGGCAGCTGCCGGGCATGCGCACGCGGCTGGTGGCCTTCGACACGCAGGTGGTGGACCTCACGGCCGATGTGTCCGACCCGGTGGAGCTGCTCATGAAAGTGCAGTTGGGCGGCGGCACCGACATCGCCCGGGCCGTGGCCTATGCGCAATCGCTCGTCGCCAACCCGGCCCGCACCATCGTCGTGCTGGTGAGCGATTTCTACGAGGGCGGCGACCCCGGAGAACTCGTGCGCCGCGTGAAGGCGCTGACCGGCGCGGGCGCGAAGGTGCTGGGCCTGGCCGCGCTCGACGCGCAGGCCGAGCCCGCCTACGACCGCGAGATGGCCGCGCGCCTCGTGAAGGAAGGCGCGCAGGTCGGCGCCATGACCCCGGGCCAGCTCGCGGGCTGGCTGGCCGAGAAGGTGCAGGCATGAACGCGCCGCTGCGGGCCGACCTGCTCGAACTCACCCCGGAGGCGCTGACGGCGTTGGCCAACGCGGGCTTCGTCAAGCGCGCGCAGAAGGACGTGGCGGCCAATGTGCTGCCGCGGCTGGAGACCGAACCCGACGGCACCGTGCGCGCGGAATTCGACGACGGCGCGCGCACGCGCCTGCCGCCGGGGCCGCACGCTGCGCGATGCCGCATGCACCTGCGCCGCGAGCGGCATGTGCCGCCACCGCGTGATGCTGGTGCTGGCCTATCAACAACGGCACGGCACGGCGAGCGCCCCTGCGGTCGATGCGTCCACGGCCGCAGCGCCGCCCACGGAATCAGGGGGCGCCTGGAGCCCCGCGCATTTCGACGACGCGGCGGTGTCGGCCAGCGTGGCGCCCTCGGTGCTGGAGCAGGCCGCGCGGCTGGCGGCCTCGCGCCCCGTGGTGGCGGTGCAGCCATGGCAGGGCCACGCCTCGCCGCCCACGGCCCGGTTGTCGATGTGCACCGTGCGGTTCTTCTCGCGCAGCTCGCTCGTGCATGCGCGCTGCGACTGCCAGCAGGGCAGCGGCTGCGCGCATGTCGTGGTGGCGCTGTGGGCGTTCCGCGCCGCGGGCGATCTGCCCGCGGGCGGCGACGAAACCATGGTGGAAGTGCCGCCGCGCGCGGGCCCCGGGCAGGCCGGTGCCGG
>NZ_BAAJYT010000437.1:0-1991 GCF_057541515.1 Acidovorax sp. KNOB132 | reverse complement strand
GCGGCTGGCCGGCTGCCGCACACGCTGGTGCTGGTGGGCGCGACGATCCCATGCGCGACGAAGCCCTCGCCTACGCCAACCGGCTGCAGGCGGCGGGACTGGAAGTCACGCAGCACGTGTTCGCCAAGGCGAACCAGTGGCCCGATGCCCTGCTGCAGCCCGGTTCGGGCGAATGCCCCTGTGCGCCCGAGGTTCAGGCGCAGTTCAGCCGTTCGCAGGACCGCCGCCTCGTCGTGGTGGCCGACTACGACTGCGACGGCGCCACCGCCTGCGCCGTGGCCGTGCGCGGCCTGCGCCTGCTGGGCGCGCGGCAGGTGGACTACCTGGTGCCCGACCGCGTGGCGGACGGCTACGGCCTCACCCCCAGCATCGCGCGCCGCGTGCACGAGCGCGGCGCCGACATGCTCATCACCGTGGACAACGGCATCGCCAGCGTGGACGGCGTGGCCGAGGCCAAGGCGCTGGGCCTGCAGGTGCTCGTCACCGACCACCACCTGCCCGGCCCCGCGCTGCCGCTGGCCGATGCCATGGTCAACCCCAACCAGCCCGGCTGCAGCTTCGAAAGCAAATCCATCGCCGGCGTGGGCGTCATGTTCTACGTGCTGATGGCGCTGCGCGCCGAGCTGCGCGAACGCGGCGTGTTCGACAAGGCCAGCCAGCCCAAACTGGAGCCGCTGCTGCCGCTCGTCGCGCTGGGCACCGTGGCCGACGTGGTGCGCCTCGACAGCAACAACCGCCGCCTGGTGGCCCAGGGCCTGCGCCGCATCCGCGCGGGCGCCATGCCGGCGGGCATCGCCGCGCTGTTCGACGCCGCGGGCCGCAAGGCGCCCGTGGCGACCACCTTCGACTTCGGCTTCGCCCTGGGGCCGCGCATCAACGCCGCGGGTCGCCTGGCGGACATGACGCTGGGCATCGAATGCCTGCTGACGGACGACCCCGGCCGCGCCGCGGAACTCGCCCGCACGCTCGATGCCATCAACCGCGAGCGCCGCGATATCGAGGGCGGCATGCGCGAGCAGGCGCTGCTCATGGCCGAGAGCCTGTTCGAGGAAGGCACCGAGCCCCCGCCGGCCATCAGCGTGTTCGACCCCGACTTCCACGAAGGCGTGGTGGGCATCGTCGCCTCGCGCATCAAGGACAAGCTGCACCGCCCGACCTTCGTCTTCGCCGCCAGCGCCGCGCCGGGCAAGGGGCACGAACTCAAGGGCTCGGGGCGGTCCATTCCAGGCTTTCACCTGCGCGATGCGCTCGACCTCGTGGCCAAGCGCCACCCGGGCACGCTGCTCAAGTTCGGCGGCCATGCCATGGCGGCCGGCTGCACGGTGGCCGAGGAACACTTCTCCACCTTCGAGCGCGCCTTCGCCCAGGTCGCCCAGGAGTGGCTGGACGCCGCCACGCTCACCCGCCGTCTCGACACCGACGGGCCCCTGGCCCCCGAATACTGCCGCGCGGACATGGTGGACACCCTGCACCGCGAGGTCTGGGGCCAGGGCTTTGCGCCGCCCACCTTCAGCGAAGAGGTCGAGGTGCTGTCGCAGCGCCTGGTGGGCGAGAACAAGCACCACCTGTCGCTCAAGCTGCTGCACCAGGGCCAGCCGGTGGATGGCATCTGGTTCGGCCACACCGAGCAGCTGCCCTCGCGCGTGCTGCTGGCGTTCCGGCTGGACGTGAACGAGTGGAAGGGCGAGCGGCGGGTGCAGTTTCTGGTGGAAGGCGCGCAGCTTTGAGGGGGCCGCGCCGGGCCATCGTGCGGCCCGGCGGGCACAGGCGCTGCCGGGGCCCATTCATGGGGAAACAGGCCTCACGCCGGCGGATCGATTGCCTGATTAGCTATCAATTTTGTAGCAAACAGCCCCTGCCGCGTTGAGCGCCCGGGTGCCGGGCGCCGGGGCCTGCGCCTGGCTTGGCCCGCACCCGGCCTCCCGGCTTTTCAGAACGTTTCCCAGTCGTCCTCGGAGCCGGACGCCGACCGCGCCGCGGCCGGGCGCGGC
>NZ_BAAJYT010000436.1:0-1995 GCF_057541515.1 Acidovorax sp. KNOB132 | reverse complement strand
GGCACCTGCTCCACGCCGATCACGCGGTACTCGCCCTCGGCCAGGCGCCGGTCGCGGCCCCCGCCGCCGCTCGAATGGCCGATCGAGTCCGAGGCGCTCGAGGCCGCCGACCCCGCGCTGGAGGCCATGGAGGTGAACAGTTCCGCATGGCCGGGCAGGGCGGCGGTGGCGAGCAGCGAAGACACGCACGCGGCGCGAACGAAGGCAATCAGGGGCATGGCAATCCTCGGGGCCGCGGCGGGCAGGGGGCGGGGTGGGTGGGGATCATGGCGGCGGTCACTGGAACTGGGCGGTGAGTTCCTGCGCGCCCTTTTCGATGCCGGCCTGCGCCGCATCCAGGGTGCCGAAGGTCGCGCTGATGTTCAGCGCGTTCGGGTATTGCTTGGTGACGAAGGCGTCGAGCAGCTGGTTCGACACCGCGTCGAAGATCTCCACGGCGTAGCTGACCGAGCCGGTGAAGGTGCCTTCCTTGCCGCGAATGCCCTGCACCAGGTTGTAGGGCCCGCCGCCGATGTCGAAGCGCGTGAAAGTGCTCAGGCCCCGCGTGGTGAGCCTGGCGCCGGTGAGCGTCACGCGCAGGCGCAGCGTGGCGGGGGCGGGCTGGGCCACGATCTGAAAGCGCGTGGCCAGCCGCGCCGTGAACTGCCGGCGCATGTCGCCAGCCAGCTGGCGCCGCTGGGCCTCGGGCACGTCCTCGAACTGGTGGTCGGGCCCGGAGTAGATCACGATGGGGTCGAGGATCACCTTGGTGTACTGGCTCCAGTCCCGGTGCGATGCCACGCGGTAGGGAATGCGGCCGGTGTCGTCGTCCAGGTTGGGCCGCAGTTGGGGCGCGGACTGCAGCCCGGTGTAGGCGATGGGCTGGGTGCTGGCGCAGCCGGCCAGGGCGGCAAGGCACAGCAGGGGCAGGAGCGTCGCGGGGCGCAGAAAAGGGGTGGCATGCATGGAGCTTCTCCAAAAGAAAGGGACGAAGGGGGTCCAGCCCCGGGCCGAGGGGCCAGGGGATGGGTCTATAACTGAACATGCATGTACGGTATAGTATGATTTGCCCGAGGGAGCCCTGTCAAGTAAAGAGTACAAGTTAGTTCACTTTTGGAGATGCGAATGCGGGTCAGGACCCAGGCGCGGCGGGATGCCATCGTGGAAGCGGCGGCCAAATTGTTCGAGGAGGTGGGGTACGAGGCGGCGTCGATGAACGAGCTGGCCAAGCGGCTCGGGGGCTCCAAGGCCACCCTCTACGGCTATTTCCCGTCCAAGGAGCCGCTGTTCGTCGCCGTGGTGCAGTCGCTGGCGACCTCCCACCTGGCCGACGCCACCTCCCACCTGCTGGCGGCGCTGGAAACGCGCCCGCCGATGCGGCCCACGCTGACCCGGTTCGGGGACGAGGCGCTGCAGGTGATGCTGAACGACCGCCGCGCGCTCTCGGTGTACCGCATGGTGCTGGCGGACGCGGGCCGCTCCAACATCGGCGAGCTGTTCGACGGCGCCGGCCCGCGCCAGTGCATCGACGCGCTCACCCGCTTCATGGGCGCCGCCATGGCGCGCGGCGAGGTGTGCGAGGGCGATCCCCAGGTCATGGCGATGCAGTTCATGGCGCTGCTCACCGCGGAAACCGGGCCGCGCCTGTACCAGCAGGACCCACCCGCCGTCTCCGTCGCCGACATCCACGCGCGGGTGGTGCGGGCCGTGGACTTCTTCCTGCGGGGCGCGGCCCCCGGGCGCTAAGCGCGACCCGAAGCGCGCCGGCATGCCCTGCGGCGCCGACGCCGGTTCGGCGTCTTGTCCTGCGCATTTGCCGGGGTCGCGGGCCAGTGCGGTCGGCTCAGCCGTCGTTCAATAGGGCCATCCCCCGCCGACCCTTCTCTTTGGCCCCTTCGCCTGGAACCCGAATGTCCGCCTTGCCGTCCCGCACCGAGTCTCCCGCCGCACCGCCGCCGTCCTTGCCGGGCGGCGATTCGCCCACCCACCGCGCGCACAGCGCCTCGCGCGCGCCGC
>NZ_BAAJYT010000435.1:0-2002 GCF_057541515.1 Acidovorax sp. KNOB132 | reverse complement strand
CACGCGCCGGCCCCCGCACCCGTGGCTGCCCCGCCCATCGATCCGCTGCTCGCGCCGCGCAGCGCGCCCCTGGTGCCCCCAGCGCCGCCGACCCGCGCCCCTGCCAAGGCGTTCGACCCGATCGAGGCCGACGAAGTGGCAGCTTTCAAGCGGGCCCTGGACAACGCCGCCGCGGCCAAGCCTCCCGCACCGGCACCGCGCACGGGGGTGTCCACACGCTCGGGACCGCTGCTGCCTTCGACGCCCACCGGCTTCGAAGACACGGAAATGCCGGGCAGCGACGCCCGCTCGCCCGATCTGAGCAACACCCAGTACGGCGACCTGCGCTGAGCCGTACCAGCGGCGGCACGGGCCTCATCACCCCAGCCGCCGCCGCGTGTCGGCCTGCAGCGGATCAGTACACGTCGCGCCGGTAGCGGCCCTCGGTGATCAGCGCATCGACGGCATCGACGCCGAGCACCTCCACCATCGCCGCGTCCACGCCGGCCGCCATGCCTTCGGCGCTGCCGCACACATAGACCACCGCGCCCTGCGCGATCCATTCGCGCAAGGGGCCCGCCGCATCGCGCAGCCGGTCCTGCACATGGCGATGGGCCTCCCCGTCGCGGGAGAAAACCCGGTCCAGCCGTTCGAGAAAGCCATGGTTCTGCCAGCCACCGATTTCTTCGGCGCACAGGTTGTCGTGGGCCCGCTGGCGCTCGCCGAACAGCAGCCAGTTGCGCCGGTGGCCCGCCCGCACCCGGGCCCGCAGGTGGGAGCGCAAGCCCGCCAGGCCCGATCCATTGCCGATGAAGAGGCAAGGTGCGTCGCCCGGGGCAGCATCGAAGCGAGGATTGGCCACCAGGCGCAAAGCCACTTCGGCACCCAGCGGGGCATGGGCGGTGAGCCAGCCCGACGCCAGCCCCAGCCCCTGGGCATGCCGCTCCTGGCGGACCAGCAGCTGCAGCGCGCCGTCGCCAGGCAGGGAGGCCACGGAGTAGGTGCGGGGCGCCAGAGCCACCAGCGCATCGGCACAGGCCTGGGCATGGACCTCTGCCGCGCCCGAAGGCAGCGGGGGCAGCACACTCACCGCCAGGGCCTCGGTCAGCGTGGTCCTGACGCCCCCATGCTGCACCGGTGCAGCGCCATCGGCACCCGCGGCTTGCAGCCAGGCCGCGACGGCCTCGGGCGCGTGGCGCGGCAGCACCTCCACCAAGGCGCCCGGATGCCATTCGACCGGGGTGCCTGAGGTGAGCGACACCTCGAACAAGGGGTGGCCCAGGCTGCCCGGATTGAGGCAATCGCGCCGCTCCAGGCGCCACGGCGTGTAGACGGGCGCCGCACCGCCTTCCGCCAACGCCCCCTCCAGGGCCAGATGCGCCACGCCGTCCAATGCGGCCAGGGCCTCGCTCCAGCGGGCCAGGGCCGCAGGATCTGCGTCGTCCACTTCGATGAGCGGAAACAGCGGCACGGCGCCCGCCCGGCGCAGGCCTTCGTCCAAAGCGTGGCCGAAGCCGCAAAAGCGCGTGTAGTTGCGGTCGCCCAGCGCGAGCAGGCCGTAGCGCACGCCCTGCAGCGAGTCCGGTGGCTGTTGTGTCAGCAACCGGGCGAAGCGGCGGGCGTTGTCGGGCGGCTCGCCCTCGCCGAAGCTGCTGGCCACCAGCAGCACGCGGCGGTGCCCGGCCAGCATCGCGGGCGTGAGCGCCTGCAGCGATTGCACGGCCACACCCAAGCCGGCGCGCTGCAATGCGGCCGCGCTCTGCAGCGCCATGCGCTCGGCTTGGCCGGCCTGACTGGCGTAGGCGACCAGCAGCGTGTCGGCCCCCTGCGCCGCGCCGTCTGCCGCAGTGGTGCGGGCTGCCCGTGGGCGGCGCGCGCGGCTCCGTGGCACGGCGCTGGCGACGGCGCCCCAGGTAGAGCATCCAGCCGGTGACCGCGAAGAGCGGCATGGCCAGGCTGCCCAGCATCACCGCCACCCGGCCGGGCAGGCCGAAGTAGGTGCCCATGTGCAAGGGATAGATGG
>NZ_BAAJYT010000434.1:0-2016 GCF_057541515.1 Acidovorax sp. KNOB132 | reverse complement strand
AGGCGATCTCGCGGCCCATGGACACCACGCCGAGCGCCGCCAGCACGGGCAGCAGCACGGCGGCGGCCAGCAGCACCGGCTGCAGGCGCTGCCACCGGGCCCGGATGCGCAGCGCCAGATGCAGGCCCAGGCAGCCGTGTGTCCAGGCCGCCAGCAGCAGCGCCAGTTGCAGCCAGAGCCCCTCCGGGCTCCAGATGGCCCGCACGATGCGCACGTAGGAGGGCTCCAGCCCGTCGATTTCGCCCAGGTAGCGCGTGCCCGAGAAATGCGCCGCCAGCAGCAGCGGCAGCAGCAGCCCGAGCAGCAGGCGCAGCGCCTCCACGGCCGGCATGCGCAGGCTGCGGCGCTGCCACACGGCGGCGCCCGCCATGGCCAGGTGAACGGCCACCGCGCCATAGAGCAGCACGGTGCCCGGCAGCGTGGCCCAGGCGCCATGCACGGCACGCCGCGTGGCTTCGGCCGCGGCCAGCGACACCAGCCCGGTGGCGTGCGTGGCCAGGTGCAGCGCCACATACAGCCACAGGACCACGCCGCTGGCCCAGCGCAGGTTGCGCTGGGAGGGCAGGGTCAGCGGGGGCAGGGGCGCGGGCACGGTAGAAGGCGTGTGGTGGGTCGATGGAATCCGCCCGGCCATTCGCCGGGGCGGCGCTGAGCATAATGCGGCACCCGGTTCGGCCCGCCGGCCTTCCCGCATGCCCTGGCGCCGCCCTGGCCCTCCTTTTTCCTTTTCTGGCCACGGCCTTTGCCCGCATGAACGCTCCCCCCGCCCGCTCCAGCCTCGCCCTGCGCCGCATTCCCTTGTTCGAGGGGTTGGGCGATGCGTGCCTGGAACGGCTGGCGCAGCAGTGCGACTGGCATCAGCTGCCAGCGCGCAAGCCGCTGCTGTCGCGCGCGGCCGAGGGCGGCGACGTGTTCTTCCTGGTGGCGGGGCGCCTGCGCATCACCACCTATTCGGCCAGCGGCCGGCAGGTCACCTTCCGCGACTGCGAACCGGGCGAGCACATCGGCGTGATCGCGGCCATCGACGGCGGCCCGCGCTCGGCCGACGTCGTGACGCTGGACACCACCCTGGTGGCCAGCCTCTCGCGCGAAGGGTTCCTGGCCCTGCTGCGCGACGAGCCCCTGGTCGCGCAGCGGGTGATGCATTACCTGGCCTCGCTGGTGCGCCAGTTGTCCGACCGCGTGATCGACCTGAGCACCCTGGGCGTGCACAACCGCCTGCATGCCGAGCTGCTGCGCCTGGCGCGCGCAGCCGGCGTGCAGGGCAACCAGGCCCGCATCGAGCCCGCGCCTGCCCACGCCGAACTGGCCAGCCAGATCAGCACCAACCGCGAGCAGGTCACGCGCGAACTGGGCGTGCTGGTCAAGGCCGGCGTGCTGCAAAAGGACGGCCGCGCGCTGGTGGTCGTCGATGCCGCGCGGCTCGAACGCATGGTGGCCGAGGTGCGCGGGGAGTGAGGCGCGACACGGGCCCGTGCGGCCCGTGTACGTCGCCCCGGCGTCGGCCTCGGCCTGCCGAACGCCGTGCCGATGGTCTGTTATTTTGCTATGTTTTATATAGCATCGAGGACAATAAATACTAGGGCGTACCGCTGTTTTTGTTCGAATGCCAGGCGCGGGGCGGTTTCAGCCCGCCTGCGCAGCGTGCGGACCGGCCGCCGAGTCCAGCAGCCATTGGCGGAACCGGTCCAGCGTGGCCAGCTGCGCTCGGGCCTCGGGGTAGCAGAACCAGTAGCCCAGCGCGCTGGCGTAGCCGCCCTGGGCCAGGGGCTCGGCCACCACGCCCGCGGCGATCTCGTCGTGCACCAGGCAGCGCGGCACCAGGGCGACGCCCATGCCCACCGAGACGGCGCGGATCATGCTTTCGAACTGGTCGAACTGCGGGCCGGCCAGCGCATCGAGCCCGGGCACGCCGTGGACCTCGCTCCAGCGCTCCCACGCGTCGGGCACCGACACATGGCGCAGCAGGGCGCTGCGCACCACGTCGCGCGGGGCCCGCAGGGGCGCGGCGTCGCC
>NZ_BAAJYT010000433.1:0-2022 GCF_057541515.1 Acidovorax sp. KNOB132 | reverse complement strand
TGCAGGCCAGCCTGCCGGCGCGGCTGCTGGCGCGGCTGTTCCACCTGCGCCGCGCCAACACCCGCCGGGGCAGCCGCCAGAACATCTCGTTCCATTACGACATGGGCAACGACTTCTATGCCCAGTGGCTGGACCCGGACATGCTCTATTCCAGCGCCATCTACGCCACGGGCCAGGAATCGCTGGAGCAGGCGCAGCAGGCCAAGCTGGCCCGCATCGCCACCCTGCTGGCGCCCCGGGCCGGCGAACGCGTGCTGGAGATCGGCTGCGGCTGGGGCGCCCTGGCCATTGCCCTGGCCCGCGACACCGGCGCATCGGTGACCGGCCTCACCCTGTCGTCCGAGCAGTTGCGCCACGCCCGCCAGCGCGTGCATGACGAGGCGCTCACCGAGCACATCGATCTGCGGCTGCAGGACTACCGCGACGTCGAAGGCCAGTTCGACCACATCGTCTCCATCGAAATGCTGGAGGCCGTGGGCGAGCGGTACTGGCCGGCCTATTTCGAAACGCTCAAAGAGCGGCTGCGCCCCGGCGGCCGGGCCGTGGTGCAGGTCATCACCATCGCGGACGCGCAGTTCGAACAGTACCGCAGCACCACCGACTTCATCCAGCGCTACATCTTTCCGGGCGGCATGCTGCCCTCGCCCTCCCGGCTGCGGCAAGCGCTGGCGAACGCGGGCCTGGCACTGCAGGCCGCGGAAACCTTCGGCCCCAGCTATGCGACCACCTTGGCCGAATGGCGCCACCGCTTCCTGAGCGCCTGGCCCACGATCGAGCCGCTGGGCTTCGATGCGCCGTTCCGGCGGCTGTGGGAGTACTACCTGTGCTATTGCGAAGCCGGCTTCAGCACCGGCCGGGTGGACGTGGGCCTGTACACCATCGTCCATGCCCCGCCGGGCGCCCCGGACACGCCTGGCGCATCGCACCGCCCCGGGTAAACCGCACGCGCCCAGCGCCCCACACGGCGGGGTGCGTGCCAGAATCTCGCCATGCTTGCCCACACGGCTTATTCGGCCCATGCCGCCCTCGTTCCGCGCCGCTCCGACGACACCACGATGGGAACGCTCTACCGCGCCGCGATCGGCCCGGTCAATGCCGACTACTACCTGCCCGCCTTCGAGCGGCTGGACACCGCGGGCCGCCCGCTGCCGCGCTGGAACTGGGCCGCGGCCCTGTGCACGCTGAACTGGCTGGTGTTCCGCCAGCTTTGGGGGGCCGCCCTCGTCTACGTGGCCGCCCTCGAAGGCGTGGCATTGCTGGTGTTCGCGCTGGGCCAGTACGTGGCGCAGTGGCCGCTGCCGGTGCTGTCGGGCGTGCTGCTCGCGCTTTTGCTGGCCGCCACCGTGGTGCCGGGGCTGTACGGCGACGCCATCTTTCATGCCGAGGTGCGCAAGCGCATCACCAAGGCGCTCTCGGCCTCGGCCACCTTGCCCCAGGCGGGCGAATGGCTCGCCCGCCGCGCGGCGACCCGGCGCCGGCTGGGGTGGATCGCCGCGGCCAACGTGGCGCTGGCGGTGGCCGCGCTGGCGCTGTACCTGCTGCTGCCTGCCGGGGCTTCTTTGGCAGGCCCTGCCACCGGCAGCACCCCTGCGGCAGCGCCCACGCCCGCCGCATCGGCCGTGCCAGCGACCGCCATCGGGATGGCACCTGCCGCCAGGCCAGCGGCATCGAACGGGGCCAGCGGTGCCGTGCAGGCCGAAGCGCCGGCCACCGTCCCGCTCCCTGGCCCCACTCCCACCGAATCATTCGCAGCCGGGGCCAGTGCACCCGCCGCGCCCGTCCCTGCGGCCTCGCTGCCGGCGAAAGCACCAGCCACGCAAGCCACTCCGCGCGCGCCAGCGGCCTCCTCCGCAGCGGCCCCGTCCATAGCGGCTCCGGCATCTGCCGTCGCCTCCCAGGTCTCGGCAGAACCCACGCGGGCCACGGCGCTCAGCGCGTCCTCCCCCGTGCAGTCGCCCGTCGCCCGGTCCGCTCCATCCGCGGCCTCCGTCCCGGCCGCCATGCCAGCGCGGGCGACAGCCG
>NZ_BAAJYT010000432.1:0-2025 GCF_057541515.1 Acidovorax sp. KNOB132 | reverse complement strand
ATTTAAAATAATACTCTGATTTGCATCATCAACTGTCAGATTTGATCGACCAGCCAATCGTTAGGCGTGTTCAATTCTCACCACTCGTTTCGCTTACAAGCTCCGCAATGGAGATTGCGAAGAACATATGCGAATCATGTGGGAGGGGTCAACAGGAGACGCTTTTTCTTTTTAAAAGTACCCTGCCGCAATGGGCGAGCCTGCGCGAAGCGTTACTCAACTTGATGATTCACGGTGTGCCTAACAGCTATTCAGCTCAAATTAACAGCCGAGGGGCATTGCCCAGTCCAAAAAATATTAAAAAAGCAATTGACTACATGGTCGCCCATGCAGCAGGGCCCTTGCGTCTGGCGGAAATCGCTTTTGCTTCCGGCTGCAGTGTTCGATCATTACAGAGCGGCTTCATGCAATTCAAAGGGATGTCGCCAATGGAGTATTTAAGGATGATTCGCCTCTGCGGGGTGAAAGCTGAAATTGCTTCCGGCCCCAGCGAGAGGAAAATTTCAGACATCGCGTACTCATGGGGTTTCGTTCATCTGTCTTCCTTTGCAGCTTTCTACCAGAAAGCCTTTGGAGAAACGCCCTCGGAAACACGGCGACGCATGTCAGGGTAATAATTTCGAGAAAGCTTCGTGAACAATGCTTTTCGATGATTTTTATTCTGCTCGTCTTATCGATGGGCGGATGAATGGCTGGCTAATTTATTAACCGGTTCGCGACAGCTGCAAATCCGAAGCATTGCTCTCCGACTCTGGCGGCGTCTAAAGCAGCATTGAGCGCCAGATTATTGGTTTACAAAGCAATAGCTTCGATTACATAAAGAATTTTTAAGACGCGATGTCTATCTGCTAAATCTCCGAATTTTTCGCGGTTTCTTCGGACGAGTGCAGACCATGTTTTTGACATCCAAAGTTGCTGTGCGCGCGTACAGAGAAGCTCAAGCTCTTCTCGAACCCTCGTTCTCTAGCAACCACCGTCACAGCTCAGGCTTTGCCTAGCCAAACCACTCATGTTCGCTCTAACTTCCGCCTTGATGGGGTTGTGCGCCTTTTCAGGAAGGGCGGCCTCGTTTGGCAGGGTCGCTCACGCGGCCCTGTCCGGCGCCGAGTGGCCAAGTGATTGCAAGGGCGCTGGCGATGAGAGCCCGCATGCAATCAACCACAAATGCGTGGCAGCGCACATCTCGCAGGCGTCCACTGCCCGTGGGGCATTGAGCAGAGGGCACGTCCACTCACGGCTAGCTGATCTCAAAGGAAAACTGATGCCGAGTCGGGTCGTCTTCATGATTAGAGAACTCAAGCATTTATCGGAATTTTGGGCCTAACGCTGACCCAATCTTTTAGCAATTCTGTCAAAGCGTTATTCGCTAAAACTGATATGACCATCGACGCAGCAAAAAACTCTCCCGCCGTTTCTAGAATTACCTTCCGGAGCCGGAACGTCGATGAATTCATGAGCATGTTCAGTTCGCTTCACGCTCCTATAGCCGCTCGACCTGGCCCGTGTAATCAATTTGAGATGTCGTCTGAGATGCTCACCAGCGGCGGGATATGTGTGTCGAAAACTATATCATCTGACATAGATCTGAAATTCAATGATGTTTTCGACGGATACGGACTAACCCTGCCTTCAAGTGGAAATTTTTCGACGTACGATGTTAAAAATGACGTACTTGAAGCGAGGCAAGGCTTCGGGATAATGGTAGATTCGCGAACGGTAACCGGGGCATCCATGAAAGGTGGCAGTAGTTTTGAAAGACTTACTATCAACACTGTGGATTTACATCGCCAACTTTCTGATTTGATTGACCAGCCAATCGTTAGGCGCGTTCAATTCTCACCACTCGTTTCGCTTACTAGCTCCGCAATGGAGATTGCGAAAAACATCATGCGGATCATGAGGGAGGGGTCAACAGGAGACGCTTTTCTTTTAAAGTACCCTGCCGCAATGGCGAGCCTGCGCGAAGCGTTTACTCAACTTGATGATTCACTGGTGTGACCTAACAGCTATTCAGCTCAAATTAAC
>NZ_BAAJYT010000431.1:0-2037 GCF_057541515.1 Acidovorax sp. KNOB132 | reverse complement strand
CCGCTGGGCGCACGCAAAGCCGCCGCCCGCGTCGCGACGGACTGAGCGCCCCCCGGGCCCGCGTCAGGGCACCGGTGCGCCGCCTTCGAACCAGCGCCGCACCACGTCGCGCTCCTCGTCCGTCATGCCGGTGGCGTTGTTCATCGGCATGAGCTTTTGCACCACGGCCTGCTGGTAGATGGCCTGGGCGTGCTGCTTGACCGACGGGGCCGAATCGAGCCGCAGGTTCTTCATCTGCACCTGCTCGCCGTGGCACAGGAAACAGCGCTGCGCCAGCACGGGCTGCAGCTTTTCGTAGCCGATCGTGCCCGATGCCGGCGGATTGCTTGTTCCTTTAGCTATCAAATCAGTAGCATTTCCTGCAGCCACCGGGGTGGCGGCCGGTGGCACGGGCCGCATCCACACGATGGCGCCGACGATGGCCGCCACGCCCACCAGCGCGTAGGGCAGCGGGTTGCCGTTGCGCCCGAGCTTGTGGCCGTGGCGCATGACGAAGAACTGCCGGATGGCCGCGCCGGCGAACATCATCACGATCAGCACCAGCCAGTTCTGCGGGTGGCTCCAGGTGAAGCTGTAGTGGTTGGACAGCATGGCGAACAGCACCGGCAGCGTGAAGTACGTGTTGTGCACGCTGCGCTGCTTGCCGCGCTGGCCGTGGACCGGGTCCACGGGCTGGCCGGCCTGGATGGCGGCCACCATCTTCTTTTGCCCCGGAATGATCCAGAAGAACACGTTGGCGCTCATGGCCGTGGCGATCATCGCGCCCACCAGCAGGAAGGCCGCCCGGCCGGCGAACCAGTGGCAGGCCAGCCAGGAGGCCACGCACACCAGCCCGAACACGAGCGCGCCGACGATGGCGTCGCCGTTCCTGCGCCGCCCGAACAGGCGGCACACGGCGTCGTACAGCAGCCAGAAGACGACCAGGAAGCCCAGCGCCGCGCCGATGGCCGCGGGCGGCGCCCAGTCCATGCGCGATTTGTCGATGAGGTAGGTGCCGGCGCTCCACAGGTACGACACCGTGAACAGCGCGAAGCCGCTCAGCCAGGTGCTGTAGCTTTCCCAGTAGAACCAGTGCAGGTGCGCGGGCAGCTTCGGCGGCGAGACGGCGAACTTCACCGGGTGGTAGAAGCCGCCGCCGTGCACGGCCCAGAGCTCGCCGCTCACGCCCTGCTTTTTCAGGTCGTCGTCGACCGGCGGCGTGAGGCTGCTGTCCAGGAAGACGAAATAGAACGACGAGCCCACCCAGGCGATCGCGGTGATGACGTGGACCCAGCGCAGCAGCAGGTTGGCCCAGTCGAGGAGATAGCTTTCCATGTGTCTCAGCCTCGGCGGCGCACGAAGGCGCCATGGGGGCGGCGCGCGGCGCACCACCCGGTCAACCTGCTCACCACTGCGGGCGCTCTGAGCAGAAGAAAAGGCCGCGCACCTGGGGGCTGACGACACGCGTCGGCTCCGGGCACCGCTGCGACCTGTGCCGCGAGTGTATGCAGGAATCGTTCCTGCCGAACGCCCGGCGCGGCACGGCGGCGTGCGGATTTACCCGGGCTGCGCGGGGTCCGGCGGCACCGGCGGGGCCAGCAGCTGCGCCGCCACCGACACGGCGATCACCTCGGGCTCCTTGCCCGCGATGCCGGGCAGCCCGATGGGGCAGGTGACCCAGGCCAGCTCTTCGGGCGCGAAGCCGCGCGCGGCCAACCGGTGCGAGAACGTCGCCCACTTCGTGCGGCTGCCGATGAGCCCGATGAAGGGCAGGTCGCCCCGTTCGCGCTGGCGCAGCAGGCAGGCGGCCACCACGTCCAGGTCCTCGGCGTGGCTGAAGCTCATGACCAGCACGCGCGAGCCCGGCGCGAGCGACGGCACGGCGGCGTGCACCGGATCGGAGTGCTCGCACGCCACGACTGGCGGCGCCTCGGCCGGGGCCACGGGGAATGCGGGGAACACGCTGTCGCGGCTGTCGATCCAGGTCAGGGCGAACGGCAGGGCCGACAGCACGCGGACCAGCGCATGCCCCACATGGCCCGCGCCGAACAGCGCCAG
>NZ_BAAJYT010000430.1:0-2044 GCF_057541515.1 Acidovorax sp. KNOB132 | reverse complement strand
AGCGGCTTCAGGCGGCCGCGGCGGTGGCCGTGCCGTCCTGGGCGCCGGCGGGCGGCAGGCTGGCGATGACCTGCGCCACGGCGGCGGTGAGCTTCTTGGCGTAGGGCACGTGCAGGAACTCGTTGGGGCCGTGCGCGTTGCTCTTGGGGCCCAGCACGCCGCAGACCATCATCTGCGCCTTCGGAAAGCCCTGGCTCAACATGTTCATGAGCGGAATCGTGCCGCCCTGGCCGATGTAGCCGCACGGCGCGCCGAAGTGGGCCTGGCTGGCGGCATTGAGCGCGCCCTCGAACCACGGCGCGGTGTCGGGCGCGTTCCAGCCGCTGGCCGCGCCGCCGCCCTCAAAGGTGACCTTGGCCTGGTAGGGCGCGTTGTCCTCCAGCAGCGCCTTCATCTCCTGCACGCACTGCGCGGCGTCCACCAGCGGGGGCAGGCGCAGGCTGAGCTTGAAGGCGGTGTAGGGGCGCAGCACGTTGCCCGCGTCCTTCAGGGCCGGAAAACCCTCGGCGCCGGTCACGCTGAGCGTGGGCTCCCAGGTGCGCTTGAGCAGGGCCTGCACCGGGTCGGTGGTGGTGGGCAGCGCGAAGGTGGTGGAGCCGCCGCAGTCGTAGTGCGCCCAGGGAAAGCGCTTGTACACCTCCTCGCCCAGGATGCCGGCGGTGGCGCGGGCCTGCGCCAGGCGGTCGGTGGGCACGTCGCAGTGGAAGCTGGCGGGCAACAGGCGTCCGGTGGCGCTGTCCTCGAGCCGGTCCAGCACCTGCCGCATGATGCGGAACGACGAGGGCACGAGGCCTGACGAATCGCCCGAGTGGATGCCCTCGGTGAGGATCTCCACCTTGAGCGTGCCGCTTGCCATGCCGCGCAGGCTGGTGGTGAGCCACAGCTGGTCGTAGTTGCCGGCGCCGCTATCGAGGCAGATCACTAGGGCCACGCTTCCTAAGCGGGTACGCAGCAGGTCGATGTAGGGCAGCAGGTCGCCCGAGCCGCTTTCCTCGCAGGTCTCGATCAGGCCGACGATGCGCGGGTGCGGCACGTTCTGGCGCTTGAGCTCCTGCACGGCGGCGATGCTGGCATACACCGCGTAGCCGTCGTCGGCGCCGCCGCGGCCGTAGAGCTTGCCGTCCTCGTACTTGGGCGTCCAGGGGCCCAGGTCCTTGCGCCAGCCCTCGAACTCGGGCTGCTTGTCCAGGTGGCCGTACATCAGGACGGTCTGGCTCGACTGGGGCTGCGTGGCGGCCACCTCGAAGAACAGCACCGGCGTGCGGCCGGGCAGGCGCACGATCTCGAGCGTGAGGCCCGCCACCTTCTGCGCTTCGACCCAGTTCGCGGCATTGCGCAGCACGCGGTCCAGGTATCCGAGCTGCTCCCAGTCGGGGGCGAAGCCGGGCGACTTGGCGGGGATTTCGATGTATTCGGTGAGCTGGCGCAGGATGTCGCCGTCCCATTGGCGGCTGACGTGGGCCAGGGCTTCGGCGGGTTGCAGGAGGTCGGGGGCGGTGCGGGCGTTCATGGCGGTTCCTCGGGGGCATTCCAGGAAAAGATCCTGCCACCGGCCGCGGCATCCGGCGGGCGCGCCGGTGCGTTGCAGTTCACCGCTCCGGTGGAGGAAGGGTTTCCGGATTGTCGTGCAGTGCGGAGGCGGGCACCACCCCGCGCAGATCGCCCGCGACGGCAACGCGGTTGCGTCCGCTGCGCTTGGCCTCGTACATGGCGCGGTCGGCGGCGGCGATCAGCATGTCCCAGCTGTCACCTTCCTCGATGCGTCCGCCGAACACGCCGATGCTCAGGGTGACCGGCACGGTGTGCCCGCCCAGGTCGAAGCGCGTCTGCTCGATCGCCCGGCACAGCTGGATGGCCAGCTGCCGCGCGCCGTGCAGCGGCGTGTCGGGCAGCACCACGAGGAACTCCTCGCCGCCGTAGCGCCCGATCATGTCCTGCGCCCGCAGGCGCTCGCCCATGGCGTCGACCACGCGGCACAGCACTTGGTCGCCCACGAGGTGGCCCAGCCCGTCGTTGATGCGCTTGAAGTGGTCGATGTCCACCA
>NZ_BAAJYT010000429.1:0-2051 GCF_057541515.1 Acidovorax sp. KNOB132 | reverse complement strand
ACGTGGCCTCGCTGCTGCTGGTGGTGTTCTCGGTGGGCATCGGCGTGGGTTCGCTGCTGTGCGAGGTGCTGAGCCGCCGGCACGTGGAAATCGGCCTGGTGCCGCTGGGCGCCATCGGCATGAGCGTGTTCGCCATCGACCTGTACTTTGCCTCCCGCTCCCTGCCGCCCGCGCCGGAGATGGGGCTGGGCGCCTTCGTGGGGCAGGCCGCGCACTGGCGCGTGATGGCCGACCTGGCGCTGCTGAGCCTGTTCGCCGGCCTGTACAGCGTGCCCATGTATGCCCTGATCCAGATGCGCAGCCAGCCCACGCACCGGGCGCGCATCATCGCGGCCAACAACATCCTGAACGCGCTGTTCATGATCGGCAGTTCGCTGATCGCCGGCGCGCTGCTGGGGGCCGGTTTCTCGGTGCCGCAGATCTTCCTGTTCACGGGCATCGCCAACGCCATCGTGGCGTTCTACATCTTCCTGCTGGTGCCCGAGTACCTGCTGCGTTTCGTGGCGTGGGTGGCCTCGCGCTTCGTCTACCGCTTCAGGATCCGGGGCGACGAGCACCTGCCCACCCAGGGCGCGGCCATCCTGGTGTGCAACCATGTGAGCTTCGTGGACGCGGTGCTGCTCATGGCGGCCAGCCCGCGCCCGATTTACTTCGTGATGGACCACCGCATCTTCCGCGTGCCGGTGCTCGGCTGGCTGTTCCGCCTGGCCAAGGCCATTCCCATCGCCCCGCAAAAGGACGATCCGGCGGTCTATGCCGCGGCGTTCGAGCGCGCCGCGCAGGTGCTGCGGGAAGGGGATTTGCTGGCCATCTTTCCCGAGGGTGGCATCACGCGCGACGGGCAGCTGCAGCCGTTCAAGGGCGGGATCATGAAGATCCTCGAGCGCGCCCGCGAAGAAGGCGTGGCGCCCCCGGTGATCCCGATGGCGCTGACCAACCTGTGGGGCTCGTATTTCAGCCGCATCGAGCGGGGCACCGCGATGGCGCGGCCCTTCCGGCGCGGCCTGTTCAACCGGGTGGGCCTGAACGTCGGGCCGGCCGTGCCGGCCACGCTGGTGCAGCCCGATCTGCTGCGCGAACGGGTGGCGGGCCTGCTGGCCGACTGAAGGCCGTCATTGCAGAGGCCCCGCCGCGGAGGCGGGGCGCGCCGCCTCAGGTGACGGCGAGCGAGGCCAGCCCCTGCAGCCGCCGCTGTTCTGCCGACGCCTCGTCGGTGTCGTCCTCCTCGCGGGCGCGCAGGCTGGCCTGCACGATGGCATCGGCATCCACCGCGAAGTGCGCCCGCAGGGCGGCGCGCGAGTCGCTGCGGCCGAAGCCGTCGGTGCCCAGCGTCACATAGCGCCGGCCCGGCGGCACGAAGGCGCGCACCATCTCGGGCAATGCCACCACGTAGTCGCTCGCGGCGACGATGGGCCCGGACGTGGGTGCCAGTTGCTGCTCGAACCAGCTGCCCACCGCATCGCGCTCGCCCTGGCGCCAGCCGCGCTCGCAGGCCTGCCCCTCGCGCGCCAGTTCCACGTAGCTCGTCACGCTCCACACATCGGCCGCCACGCCGTGCTGCTGCTCCAGCCGGTCGGCGGCTTTGAGCACCTCGCCCAGGATGGCGCCGCTGCCGAAGAGCTGCACGCGGTGCGCCAGTGCCGGCGCGCCCTGCCGCAGCCGGTACATGCCGCGCACCACGCCGTCGTGCGCGTCGGCGGGCAGGCTGGGGTTGGCCACGTTCTCGTTGGTGACGGTGATGTAGAAGAATTCGTCGATCTGCGCCTCGACCATGCGGCGCATGCCGTGGTCCACGATCACGGCCAGCTCGCCCGCGAAGGCCGGGTCGTAGGCACGGCAGTTCGGAATGGTGGAGGCCATCAGGTGGCTGCTGCCGTCCTGGTGCTGCAGTCCTTCGCCGCCCAGCGTGGTGCGGCCCGAGGTGGCGCCCGATGAGAAAGGCCGCGCGCCCGCTGGTCGGCCGCGGCCCAGATCAGGTCGCCCACGCGCTGAAAGCCGAACATGCTGTAGAAAATGTAGAACGGCAGCATCGACAGCCCGTGCGTCGAATA
>NZ_BAAJYT010000428.1:0-2056 GCF_057541515.1 Acidovorax sp. KNOB132 | reverse complement strand
AAAAGCGCGCCATCGCCCGCGCCGCGCTGCGGCAGCTGCAACCCGGGCAGACGCTGTTCCTCGATGCCGGCAGCACCACCACCCTCCTGGCGGCGGAGCTGTCGTCCCTGTCGGGGATGACGGTGGTGACCAACAGCCTGAACGCCGCGCTCCAGCTGGCCGGGGCCGACGCCGGCCGCCCGGCGCGCAACGACGTCATCCTGCTGGGCGGCCGCACCGACCCCGGGGTGCGGGCCACGCACGGCGACATCACGGTGGCCGAGATCCACCGCTACCGCGCCGACGTGGCGCTGCTTTCGCCCGTGGGCATGCACTGCCTGCACGGGGCCACCAGCTTCGACCACCACGAGGCGGCCATCGCCCGCGCCATGGCGGCGCAGGCGCAGCGGCTCATCGTGCTGGCCGACCACAGCAAGATCGGCCAGGCCAGCCGCGTGGTGTATGCAGGCCTGCCCGAGATCGATACCATCGTGACCGATGCGGGCTCGCGCGCGCTGCCCGGCCTGTCGGCGCTGCAGGCGGCCGGCAGCCACGTCATCGTCGCCTGACCGTCCACGAAAGGCCCCGACGCCCCATGCCCGCCAGCCGCTACCACCACACCGCCGGCGGACAGCGCTGGCAGTTCCGCGACCTGGGCGACGTGATGGCCAAGGCCACGCCGGCCCGGTCGGGCGACGTGCTGGCGGGCATCGCGGCGGGCACGGCGGTGGAACGCATGGCCGCGCGCATGTGCCTGGCCGATGTGCCGCTCGACCGCTTCCTGAGCGAAGCGCTGGTGCCCTACGAGGACGACGAGGTCACCCGCCTCATCATCGACACGCACGATGCCGCGGCCTTCGAGCCCATCGCCCACCTCACCGTCGGGGGGCTGCGCGACTGGCTGCTGGCCGCGGACAGCGCCCTGCTGACCGCCGTGGCCCGGGGCCTCACGCCCGAGATGGCGGCCGCCGTTAGCAAGCTCATGCGCAACCAGGACCTGGTGGCCATCGCGCGCCGGTGCCGGGTGACCACGCGCTTTCGCAACACCCTCGGCCTGCCCGGGCACCTGGCCGTGCGGCTGCAGCCCAATCACCCCACGGACGACCTGCGTGGCATCGCCGCCTCGATGATCGACGGCCTGCTCTACGGCGCGGGCGACGCGGTGATCGGCATCAACCCGGCCACGGACAGCATCGCGGCCCTGACAGGCCTGGTGCACCGGCTTGACGAGGTGATTGCCACGCTGCGGATCCCCACGCAGTCCTGCGTGCTCACGCACGTGACCCACACCATCCAGATGATCGAGCAGGGCGCGCCGGTGGACCTGGTGTTCCAGTCCATCGCCGGCACCGAAAAGGCCAACGCCGGTTTCGGCGTGAACCTGGCCCTGCTGCATGAGGCGCGCGAGGCGGCCCTGTCGCTCCGGCGCGGCACGCTGGGCGACAACGTCATGTATTTCGAGACCGGCCAGGGCAGTGCCCTGTCGGCCGACGCCCACCACGGCGTGGACCAGCAGACCTGCGAGGCACGGGCCTACGGCGTGGCGCGCGCGTTCTCGCCCCTGCTCACCAACACCGTGGTCGGCTTCATCGGGCCGGAATACCTGTACGACGGCAAGCAGATCATCCGCGCGGGCCTGGAAGACCACTTCTGCGGCAAGCTGCTGGGCGTGCCGCTGGGCTGCGACGTCTGCTACACCAACCATGCCGAGGCCGATTCGGACGACATGGACACGCTGATGACGCTGCTGGGCGTGGCGGGCCTGACCTTCATCATGGGCGTTCCGGGTGCGGACGACATCATGCTCAACTACCAAAGCACCTCGTTCCACGACGCGCTGTACCTGCGCGAAGTGCTGGGCCTGCGGCGCGCACCCGAGTTCGAGGCCTGGCTGCAGCGCATGCAGCTGACCGACGGGGCCGGTCGCCTGCTGCCCGCCGCGCAGCAGCGGCCCGCGCTGGCGCAGTTGCGGCGCATCGGAGGGGCCGGTTGATGGCCGACACGCCCGCCACCCCGGACGCCGGCCCCCCGCCCGATCCCTGGGACGACCTGCGCGCCCACACGGCGGCGCGGCTGG
>NZ_BAAJYT010000427.1:0-2065 GCF_057541515.1 Acidovorax sp. KNOB132 | reverse complement strand
GCGCCAGTTGGAGGGTGGGCGGCGGCGGGTGGGGCGTTGTGCCTGTGCGGGTCAGGCGGCGACGGCCTCGGCGGGCTCGCCGATGGCGGCCCCGGCGGGTGCGCCCAGGCCCTGCGCTTCCAGTTCGCGCACCAGCGGCAGCACCTTCTCGCCGAAGTACTCGACCTCTTCGATGAAGTGCAGGAAGCCGGCCAGGATCAGGTCCACGCCCACGGCCTTCAGTGCCACGATGCGCTCGGCGACCTGGCGCGGCGTGCCGATGAGGTTGGTGCGAAAGCCGTCGTTGTATTGCACCAGGTCCTCGAAGGTGGATTTGGCCCAGTTGCCCTCGCCCTCGGGCGAGGCCTGGCCGGCCTGCTTGGCCGCGTCGCCAAAGGCGTGCACGGCCTCCACGTGCGCGTGGTCGATGATGTCCTTGAGCACGGCGCGGGCCTCTTCCTCGGTGTCGCGGGCGATGACGAAGGCGTTGATGCCGATGCGCACGCGGTGGCCCGTCTCGGCGGCCTTGGCCTGGATGTCGTCGATCTGCTTTTTCACGCCCTCGGGCGTGTTGCCGTTGGTGAAGTACCAGTCCGACACGCGCGAGGCCATGTCCCGCGCGGCGCGCGAGCTGCCGCCCTGGAAGATCTCCGGATGGGGCTTTTGCACGGGCTTGGGGCTCAGCGTGTAGTTATTGAAGCGGTAGAAGTCGCCCTTGAAGGTGAAGTTGTCCTGCGTCCAGATGCCCTTGAGCGCGCGGATGAATTCCTCGGAGCGGCGGTAGCGCTCGTCATGCTCCAGCCAGGGCTCGCCGATGGCCTGGAATTCGCCCTTGAACCAGCCGCTCACCACGTTGATGGCGATGCGCCCGGCACTGATGTGGTCGATGGTGGCGATCTGCTTGGCCACCACGGCCGGGCTCCACGGTCCGGGCAGGATGGCGGCCAGCACCTTGAGCTTGGTGGTGGCGTGCAGCAGCGCCTGGCTGAACGACACCGACTCGTGCTGGTATTCGGCGCCATAGCCCGCGGTGAAGCGGATCTGGCTCAACGCGTAGTCGAAACCCGCCTTCTCGGCCGCCTGCGCCAGGCGCTGGTTGTATTCCAGGCTCCAGTCGGTGCGCTGGGCGATGGTGCTGACCACCAGCCCGCCGCTGACGTTGGGCACCCAGTAGGCGAAGCGGATGCCGGCGGCGGAGGAAGAAGAAGCGGAAGTCGTGTCGTGGCTCATGGCGATGCTCCTGGACAGAGGAAGGGGGAAAGGGGTGGCCGGCGGGGTTCAGGCCGCCTGCGCCAGGCGCAGCGCGGGCGCGGCCTGCGGCGCGATGCCGACCAGGGGCGCCGCGCGCTGCACCGCCAGCACGATGCGCTCGCGCAGGGCGGCGCTGGCGATCTCGTAGCCCTGGAAGTCCTGCTCCGAGGCATACACGCCCAGCGGCAGCGTGCGCGCCTGGAAGAAGCTGAACAGCGGGCGCAGCTGGTGGTCGATCACCAGCGCATGGCGGTCGCTGCCACCGGTGGCGGCCAGCAGCACGGGCACGTCGATCAGCGCCTCGTGGTGCACGAAGTCGAACAGGTGCTTGAACAGGCCCGTGTACGAGCCGCGGTAGACCGGGCTGGCCACGATCAGCAGGTCGGCCGATTCGATGGCGGCCAGCTCCGTTTCGACGGCGGCAGGCAACTGGCTGCGGTAGAGCGCGCCGCCGATCTGCGGGGCCAGCGGCCCCAGTTCGATGGTGTGCGCCTCGATGGGCAATGCCTCGCTGAGCGCGGCGATCAACTCTTCCACCAGCACCAGCGTGCGCGAGGGGCGCTGCACATTGCCGGAAACCGCCACTACCTTGAATTTGCGCGTCATGGGATCGAACCTTCCTGGTTTGCCCGGCGCGACCATCGCGGCGGGGGGATGGAATGGATTGAAGACCCAGCGGCGCGCCAGCGCTGCAAAGGAATCGGCGCATGCTTATGCGGAATCCGTGCGTGCCGGCAAGTGGTTGATTGGCAAGGGAAAACCCGGAAATCCGGGCCGATGCGCGGGGCGGCGGCGCCACGTGGCGGCCGCACCGCGTGCCGGGCCCGCCTGCCCG